>NZ_JAPMLH010000005.1:0-253386 GCF_035727065.1 Enterococcus sp. E4-223
GGTACACAATTGTGGTATATGTTAGAAACAGTTCTCATAATTTCCTTGAATGTTATAAAAGTATCTGTATAATGTTCAGTATATTTTGATGAACGCATATGTAGTCCTCATTTCTTGGGAGTTTTGAAACTATTATATGCGTTTTTTTGTTGATTTACCAACATGTTTAGACATTTTCCTCTAGGAAAAAATTAACTAGCACCACGGGTTATAAATAATATAGTTGAATACGCTTTACCAATAATTCAAGAAAAAAAGAATTCGTGGAGTGAATGGATAGAAAAAATTCATCTTATGCAAATGAAATATGAAGGTCCTTGGAAGGGTTACGATCATATGAAAATTCTTGAAACTTTAACAAAGACATATTTCAATTTTAACATCTTCGATCTTCAGGATGTCTCTCTCCACAAGGATGAAAATTTAAACTCTAAAATTAAACATAGACTAGAACATGAGAATTTAAGAAAACTGTTTCCTGAAGAAGTCTTCTTTATAGAATTGGAAAAAGCCTTTCTTATAGAATTTACTGATACGCACAAAATAAAAGAGGAATTCATAATATCTTTTGAGGAGTTAATAGAAACTTTAAAAAAAGAAGAAGAGGAAAAAGAACAAAAAATTCAGTTGGTAAAAAACGTGATACAAGTAATTCAATTAATTAAAACCATTGGTGCAAGCTAGTGGTTTCAGACTGTAGACAAAATACTGAGGTTTTTAGTGCTTTGCCTTTTTTATCCGTTAAAATAAGAGCATAAATTTTAGGTATATCCAGATGTCTCAAAACAAGATATGAATAAACGCGCACAAATTCTTTGCCATTAAAAATAGCCCAATCTTCTTTAAAGAAGATTGGGCTTCATGGATATAATATATAGTTAAATTTATATTTATTTCAGCTAACTACTACTACCGGAAATACCGTTGAAAATGAATATTATAATTAACGTTATTCTAGTTGTTAATGTAAGCAATTGCACTCCCACTACCAAATTTGATATCTGGCAAAGATCGTTTATATAAATTAAGTTCTCGCAAAGTATCTTCTCTATTCGATAATGCTTGAAATGCATAGCGTGTTCGGCCATTTTCAAATTTCTTCGATTCCGAATATTGAGAAGAAACTTTATACGCAGCAACAACCGCGTTGTCTGCTCCTGTATTAACAGCTATAACATAGCGAATTCGATGTATTTTATCGCGACCAATTACCCAGTTACCTAGCGTACGAGATTTTAAATTATCATCATCACGAAAACTGTCGTCAATCGGATATTCTTTTGACTCATCTTTACAAAGATTAAAAGCATCTCTCACTTTTACTGCTAAAATCAACTCATCTGTCGCTATTTCATTGATTGGCATCGGTTGGAATCCATATTGCTCTTCTATCTCTTCCACTAACATTGCCTTAGAACCATGCCCTTTTACTAAATTTGTCAAAGAAAGTCCTTGAATCAGTTGAGCATAATTGATTAACGTATTCTCACTGGCATAAGCCTCGCTCTCAGTTAAACCATAACTAAGTATGTAACTTAGTATTTGTAGATTCATTCTGTTTATTTCTTGGATGGTTTTTATTTTCAATGTTTTAGCTGTTTCATTTTCTTCAAGTAAATCTGATTTTCTTAACATACTCATTGCCGCTTGACGATGGGCAAAAATACGATTTCCTTTTCCTTTCCCAATGTAAAAAGTCTGGTTGTTTCTAGGATCGACCAAGCAATAAACATAGTAAAGATGCTTTTCGTCTTTTTGCAACTCAGCTAAAGTAGACGTAGAAAATTTTTTAAGTTCACTCATTTGATACTCCCCTGTTTTACTATTTTTTCCCTGTCTTTAAAAAATATCATTATTTATGATACGGAGCCCCCGCATTGATCCGGAAGGCACGGTAGATTTGCTCGACAAGGATCAGACGCATCAATTGATGTGGATACGTCATTTTTCCAAAAGAGATCTGAGCATTGCTTTTTTTCATGACGGTTTCGCTGAGTCCTAAAGAGCCGCCGATAACAAAAACAAGGTGGCTTTTTCCTTGGATACCTAATTGGTCGATTTGTTTAGCAAAAGATTCACTTGTAGGATTTTTCCCTTCAATTGCTAAGGCATAGACGTATTCTTGTTCTTTGATTTTCGCTAAGATCCGTTCCCCTTCTTTTTCTTTTACTTGTCTCATTTGCGCTTCGCTTAAATTCTCCGGGGCTTTTTCGTCAGGAACTTCGATCAATTCGATTTTTGCATAGGCATTCAGCCGTTTGACATACTCATTGATACCTTGGATCAGGTATTTTTCTTTTAATTTTCCTACTGAGATAATTTTGATATTCATGTTTTCTCTCCTTTGGTCTTCACGCTCACTTTGTTTATTATAATCAATTTTTTCGTCTATATGTTTATTTTGGCTATTTTTGTTAAAAAGATTTCCCCAACAGTTATGCACAACATCCACAGGTTTATCCACAGAAAACAGTGTTATTTTACCTTATTTCATCACATTCATTAGGCAAACATACGTTTTATAAGAATTTATCCACTTTATACACAGGCTGTGGATATGTTTTATCCTTTATTTTTCCAATCCTATCCGCGTAGTTTTACACAGTATCTGTGGAAAAAGAAAATCAAATATTTTCATCTGAAAACAATGATTTTTCCTAAAGTTTTTCATAAAAAGTTCACAGTCTCAAAGTAGACTAAAGTCAACAAATAAGACTATACTAACAGTAGATAAATGAATGTAATTGGAGGAGGAACACATGGATAGAAAAAATGTGACACCAAAGATGAAAAAAAGTAAAAATAATAGCCTCTGGCGTAAGTTAGGTCTGGGGCTTGTTGGAGGGATCGTTGGAGGACTACTGACAGCTGGCATTTTTTATGCAGCGATGGGCACTGGCAACAATAGTTCTACTGCTACAAGCGGCAATCAGAATTCTGCCGGTGAAACAGTTGTGGAAAATGTCAAAGTCAATGTAGATTCTGATATCACCAAAGCGGTAGATAAAGTTCAAGACGCTGTCGTTTCTGTTATCAACTTACAAAGTCAAAACCAATCAAGCGGTTTTGGCGGACTATTCGGGCAGCAAGAAGAAAGTAGCAGCTCAGATGATAGTAATTTGGAAGCTTATAGTGAAGGAAGCGGCGTGATCTACAAAAAAGACGGGAATACTGCTTATGTAGTCACGAATAATCACGTAGTAGATGGCCAGCAAGGTCTTGAAGTCTTGATGAAAGACGGTACGAAGGTAAAAGCTGAATTAGTTGGAACAGATGCTTATTCAGATTTAGCGGTGTTGAAGATCAATTCAGACAAAGTCGAAACAGTTGCCTCTTTTGGTGACTCAAGTGCTCTGAAGGTTGGTGAGCCTGCGATTGCGATTGGTTCCCCACTAGGATCTGAATATGCAAATTCTGTCACTTCAGGAATCATTTCTTCCTTGAACCGACAAGTGACAAGTACGAATGAATCGAACGAAACAGTCAATATCAATGCGATCCAAACAGATGCAGCAATCAACCCTGGAAATTCTGGTGGTCCTTTAGTTAATATCGAAGGACAAGTTATCGGTATCAACTCAAGTAAGATCGCAAGTACTTCTGAATCTACTTCTAATGTAAGCGTAGAAGGAATGGGATTTGCTATTCCAAGTAACGATGTAGTGAATATCATCAATCAACTGGAAAAAGACGGAAAAGTGACACGTCCAGCTCTAGGTATCACAATGGTCGACTTATCTGCCGTTTCTACTCAGCAACAAGAACAAATCTTGAAGATTCCTTCATCTGTAACTAACGGTGTCATCGTGACAAATGTCCAAACAGCTACACCGGCTGAAAAAGCTGGATTGAAACAATACGACGTCATTACTAAGATCGATGACAAAGAAGTTTCTTCTGGTGTAGAACTTCAATCTGCTTTGTATAAGAAAAAAGTGGGAGATTCTGTCAAAATCACTTACTATGAAGGCTCGAAAGAAAAAACAACTACTGTTGAATTGACGATCGATCAATCGGCATTAAAACAAAATCAAAATAGTGAAAATTAATAAAAAAGAGGTTGTGACAAAGACTTGTCACAACCTCTTTTTTATAAACTATATTTTCCTTGCCAACTCCTCGATCACAAGTCACAAGATCCAACAAACATGAGAAGCTGTTTTTTGAAATTGCTCCTTGTGACTCAGAGTGAAACGGCAGACTCACAACCTCTTTATTTTGGAAATGCTTCTCCGACTACGGCATCCTCAGGCAATACTAAGATTCCTTTTTTTGCTGAAGCATTTGGCAAATGCAATTCACGAGCGGAACAGATCATTCCATAGCTATCTACCCCTCGCAAAGTTCCTGGCCAGATCATCATTCCATCTGGCATCATAGCTCCTGGTTTTGCAACGACAACTTTTTGTCCAGCTTCGATATTGGGTGCACCGCAAACGATTTGCAATACTGTACCATTGTCTACTTCTGTCTCAGTAATCGATAAATGGTCAGAATCAGGATGTGGGACGCATGTTTTTACGTACCCGACAACGATCTTCGGTTCATGATCAGCTTCAAGCTGTTCTTCGAATCCTGCTTCTTTGATCAATCGATTCAATTTCGCTAATTCTTCATCGGTTAATCTTACTTGGCCGTTCCCTTCGATCGTTAGATGATCGGAGATATGGAAAAAGTTCCAAGCAACAACTTGTCCTTGTTCATCTTTGATCCGAGCAACATTCCATTTGCGTTCAACGGTGTTTTCTGTTCCTTTATCGTCGGCTATAATAACCATCAAAGTGTCTCCGACGTGTGCTTTGTTATAAGCAAAAATCATGTTCTTTCCTCCATTATCCTTTGCTGAGATTTATCTTAACAAAAAATTGCATTCACTGCATGAGATTTTTTTCATGCTTTATTTCCGAAGAAGCCTCTGCTGGAACACCATTTATTCGTAACAAGGGACTGTGACAAGACTTTTGTCACAGTCCCTTTACTGTTTTAGTTAATTGATTAAAAAGGTCGTACAAGTTCCACTTGCTTAATTACTTGGCTGTTCTTCTTCGTCAGAAACGATCAAGACATCACAAGGTGAATGACGTATCACGTAGCTGGCTACACTTCCTGTCATAAAACGTTCGACTGCATTTAGACCTGACTGCCCAACCATGATTAGATCGATCTCATATTTTTTTGGCAATTTGACTGCCATGGATTCACGAACAGAACCATATGCAATAATTCCTTCTATATTTGTGTAATCAACAGATTTCCCATATTCTTTACATTCTTCGATCATTTCCTTGGCTGTTTCAGTTTGCTGATCGACTAGATTTTGATCAATAGGTGCATAGCCCATAAAGTTATAAAATTGCTGATCGATTACGTTTGCTACATATACTTTCCCATTATTACGGCGAGCCACTTCTACCGCTTTTTTGAAAGCAGCAAGTGCTTGTTCACTACCGTCGATACCTACTAAAATGTTCTTATATTCTTGATTCATCTTGACCCCTCCTAACAGATGTCAGCCTTTTGTTACACTTTCTAGGAACGATTCGATTTCCTGTTTTGTTTTACGATCTTTATTCACTAGACGACCTAATTCTTTTCCGTCTTGGATCACGACAAAACTTGGGATACCAAAAATGTTCCATTCAGCGGCTACATCTATGTACTTGTCACGGTCTACTTCAATAAATTGCCAATCAGAAAAGTCATTTTCAATTTCAGGCATTTGCGGTTTGATAAAACGGCAGTCTCCGCACCAGCCGGCAGTAAAGAAAAATACACTCTTTCCAGTTTCTACGTAGCCTGCTAATTCTTCTAAACTATTTGGGATAATCATTCTTTGTCCTCTACTTTCTGTTTATGTATTTTTCAATTAAATTATACACCTTTCTTTCGAACTAAAAAACATTGATCCTCTTTTTATAAAAAAAATCTGGCAAAAGCAATCTTTTGCCAGATTTTATAGTTTCACTATCGCGTTATTTTCCGTATACGATCGTATTCACTGTTGATTTATCCAAACCTTTCAGTGTTTGAATCAGCATTTCTCGTGCAGCTTCAAAATCGCGAATACTGAACATCGTTTGATGCGTATGGATATAACGTCCCACTACGCCAATCACTGTACTTGGGATTCCTTCGTTTTGTGTATGAGCAGCACCTGCATCTGTACCGCCTTTTGAAACAAAGTATTGATAAGGGATATTGTTTGTTTCAGCGATATCCAGCAAGTACTCGCGCAAACGAGGAAGCATGATCAAACCTGGATCTTGGATACGCATCAATGTACCTTCTCCTAAATGTCCGAATGTGCCATTTTTCGTCACTGTATCATCTGCTGCAGAGCAGTCTACTGCAAAGAACAGATCTGGCTTGAATTTATTGACAGAAGCTTTAGAACCACGCAAGCCTACTTCTTCCTGGACATTCGCGCCTGCAATCAATGTATGACCTAATGTTTCATTTTGCAACGCTTCTAAAGCTTCTAATACCATTGTACAGCCATAGCGGTTGTCCCATGATTTGCTGATGATATTCTTTCCGTTGGCTGTTTTGATCGTTTCAGCGTAAGGAACGATTGTGTCTCCTGGAAGGACACCGTAACTCATTGCCTCTTCTCTTGATTCAAACCCAGCATCGAACAAAATATCGGTTACTTCTACTGATTTTTGTCCGCTTGTTCCTCGCAATAAATGCGGGGGAACGGAAGAAGAAATACATGGATAATTCTTACCAGTAGAGGTTTTAAGTGTAAAACGCTGTGCAGAAACAACGTAAGGATTCCAGCCGCCTAGAGGTACGACTTTAAAAAGCCCGTTTTCTTGGATTTGTGTCAGCATGAATCCGACTTCATCCATATGTGCTGCGACCATTACACGGGGTGCATCCGCTTCTTCATGATGGCGCAGACCAAAAATGCCGCCCAAACCATCTAACTGTAACTCATCTACCAGCGGTTCCATATGACTTTCCATATAAGCGCGAACATCTTGTTCAAAACCGCTTGTTCCTTGTAATTCTGTTAACTCTTTGATTCGTTGAAATGTTTTTTCTTCCATATGCTATTCGTCTAAATTTCAGACTAAACTCCTCTCAGACTTATATTGATCTGCGGATAAAATATGATTTTTTCTGCAGACCGATCGTATTTATTATAGCTTATTTTTTCTGGTAGCGGTTATTTATTTCAAAGAAAATATGAGAGTGTGGTAAAATAAGCACAAGGAGTAACAAGTGAGAAGAAGGAGGTATGTCCACATGTATGAAGAAAGCGAACTAAGCTATTTTAAAGGCGGGTTAGCAGTTGGAATCGGTCTAGGATTATTGAGCGGGGTAGCTTCAACGATTTGGTATCATCGCAAAAAAGTATTGTCAGCAGACCAAGTACTTGAAAATATCAAGTCATCTTTTCTAAAAGAAGGTGCAATCGAAGGTTCTTGGATCTCTTTTGAAAAGGAACCTATTAGGAAATTCGCCGTTCGGTCGAGTGCTTATCGGGGAGGTCTTTCTCGAATAGAAGATGGCGAAACTGTTTATTATGAATTTTTAGCAGATGCTCATACAGGAACCGTATTAGAAATTTCAAGAAAAAAAGGTGCAACAGATTAATACGTCAAAAAAGTGAGAGAACGAATACGCACCCACTATTCAAAAGAGAGGTATCCTATCCTTCTTTTATAGTGGGTGATTTTTATAAAAATAGGGCTATTTCCTCTTGGAATAGCTAGTATTTATAGTTATTATACGGTATTCTTGAAATAAGATTAGTTTTATTATATAAGGAGAGTGACAAATGGAATCACGTGAAAAAATTGCCGTGCTCATTCCTTGTTATAACGAAGAGGCGACAATTTCAACTGTTATTGAAGATTTTAAAAGGGAATTACCAGAAGCAGATATTTATGTCTATGATAATAATTCGACCGATCGAACATACGAATTGGCCGTTCAAGGTGGAGCAATCGTAAAGAAAGAACCACGTCAAGGAAAAGGAAATGTAATCCGTCAAATGTTTTTTGATATTGATGCCGATTATTATTTGATGGTAGATGGTGATGATACTTATCCTGCAGAAGCTGCACATGGTTTGCTTGAGAAATTACGTTCTGGCGAAGCAGATATGGTCATTGGCGATCGTCTATCAAATGGAACCTATTTTGATGAAAATAAGCGTCCTTTCCATGATTTTGGGAATAATCTGGTTAAAAATACAATTACTTACTTATATAAAACAAAAATTCGCGATGTCATGACCGGCTATCGAGGATTCAATCGAATTTTTGTCAAAAGCTTCCCTATTATGAGTTCTGGTTTTCAAATCGAAACAGAATTGACGATTCATGCTTTAGATAAAAAATTCAAGTTCGTTGAGATTCCAATCGATTATCGCGATCGTCCTGAAGGTAGCGAATCAAAATTGAATACATTCTCTGACGGATTCAAAGTGATCATGATGATCATCAAAATGTGCAAAGATTATAAACCTTTGCTTTTCTTTGGGATCTGGACCATCTTCTTCTTTTTATTTGGATTGGTCATGGGGATTCCTGTGATTCGTGAATATATGCTGACAAGCTTTATTACACGCATCCCTTCTGCGATTTTAAGTACTGGATTGATGACTTTAGCCCTTCTTTCATTAGTAACAGGGTTGATTTTGGATACGGTCGTCACAAATGCCAAGAAAGAATATGAATTGAATTTATACCATGTCTACCACGAATATCAAAATAAAGAAATGAAGTAGGAGGCCTTTTTTATGCATAAGA
Organism: Enterococcus sp. E4-223; assembly: GCF_035727065.1. Classification (NCBI taxonomy): domain Bacteria; kingdom Bacillati; phylum Bacillota; class Bacilli; order Lactobacillales; family Enterococcaceae; genus Enterococcus; species Enterococcus sp. E4-223. The sequence continues at coordinate 8,763 of NZ_JAPMLH010000005.1, forward strand.
AAAAGGAGAATCTATTTCCTGCTTTTTTTGCAACTTTATTTGCGTCAGGTTTTGCTTTTTTTACTTCTTATGGTCTAGGAACTTTGAATCCAGCAGTAATCATTGGTTTAGCCATGGTTTTGCTACTTGCTTTTAAGCAATATGGAATAGAGTTGTTTTCAATAAAAAACAAAGTTGCAGCTATTGCCCGATTGTTTTTTTCTGCAGCTTTTGCTCTTACACTTTCTATTGGCAGACAGATACAATTTCAGTATGTCTCAGCAAACTATACAAAGACAACGATTGCTGATGGAAGTATTTTTTACTTTCTTGTTTATTTCTCCATTTTTGTGTATTCTTTTTTATTTTTACAATCGATTTATTTATCAATGCCAAAACTGGAAACATTTTTTACTGCTCAAAACACACAGGCTTTCTCTTCAAGAAAATATTTTTTATTCTTTACTGTCTTTTTAGTTCTGTGTTGGCTTCCTTATCTGTTGGCATTGTATCCTGGAGTGGTTTTGCCTGATTCGTTAAGTTCGGTCGCCCAATCTATGGGTGATGTTCCTATAAGCAATCATCATCCAGTCTTATTCACCTTACTGGTCAAGCTATTTGTTCATGATTTACCAACTGATACGATCAATCACGGTGTATTTTTATTTTCGATTTTTCAAACATTGATAACAGCTTCAGCGATAAGTTATTCTCTTTGCTGGCTGTTAAAAAGAAACATCCATTTTTTTCCGGTACTCATTAGTTTATGCTATTTTGCATTTGCACCGGTTTTTCCAATCTACGCCTTGAACATGCAAAAAGATACTTTGTTCTCTATCGCTTGCTTTTTATTTTCCTTAGCGGTTTTTGACTTTATTTTTCAACGAGAAAAGCCAACGATTCTCAATCAGATTTACGTAATCATCCTTGCTTTACTGACCACCTATCTAAGAAATAATGGGATTTATGTAGTAACCGCCACAGGTTTAATTTGCGGCTTGATTATTTTGAAACAAAAAAGGTATCAAGCATTCTTTCAAGTGGTGCTGGGTTATACAGTGATTGCTGGACTACTCATCCACCCGTTGATGGCTCGTTATGCTATTCCTACAGAAACTGCTGAACAATTAGGTGTTCCTTTGCAGCAAATTTCTAGAACTATTGTTATGGATGGTGACTTGTCTAAGAAAGATAAAGCATTCATGAATCAGCTACTCCCGATAAAAGATTATGAAGCGTATTCTCCTAGTCTTGCAGACTCAATCAAGTGGCATAAAAATTTTAACAATGAGTTTTTGAATACACATAAAAAAGAATTTCTATCACTATGGGCAAGAAATTTACCAAGTAATATAAAAATCTATACAGATGCTTATATTTTAGAAACGTTCGGGTTCTGGGTACCTGGTACAAAAAATAGTTACGGCTTTTTAGATACTCGTGTAAACACGAATAATTATGGGATGAAGCAAGTAGATTTGATTGAACATCTTACTGGATTGTCAGGAATGAAAAAAATCATCGATGCTCGTGATTTCTTTGGTTCCGGCACATTACTGTGGTTAGCTATCGGCAGTGCACTTTTAGCAATCTTTAAGAAAAAATATCGGTATTTACTCCTTTTTCTTCCCGGTATGCTTGTTTTTACTACTATTATGATTGCTACTCCTGTGGCATTTAGTTTACGGTATGTGTTTGTTTTAGCATTAGGTCTACCTGTTTATATCCTCTCTCCTTTTTTACTAGATAAAAGAGAAAAAATGAAAACAGATATAGGAGATACTCATGAAACTATTTAAAAAGATATTTTTTGCTTTTGTTCTCTTGATCGCTAGCTATTGCGTACTACTGACAATTACTTTTTTCATTCCGCAGCACTCTATTGAATCGAATGCAGAAAAATCTCTACAGATGGTTGAAAAAGAAGGAATGTATCCTTCTATCAATCAAGGAAATATGCTAGGCACTCGGTTAGATAATTTTACTGATCATTTGATGATACGAAAAACAAAAGCAGATCCTGAATTGAACTCCTTGGAGAACGCGATGTCTATGGCGGATTATCCCCGTTATTGGCATGGTTATCAGCTTTTTTTACGACCTTTACTGCTAGGGATGAGTTTGGGGAGTATTCGAATGATTTACGCAGCCATTCTTTTTCTGCTGATTGGATTGACGAGCTACTTTTTAACCAAGTGTAGCGACATCTATTTAACGACAGCCTTGTTGATTTCGCTTGCTATAGGAAATGCTGCAACCTTTTTCTTCAGTATGCAATTTTCAAATATTTGGATTTTGACTTTATTGTCTGTATTACTATTTTTAACAAAACCACAACTCTCCAACACCAACCAACAATTATTCTTGTATTTCTTTGTCATTGGTTCTTTAGCTAACTTTTTTGACTTGTTGACAACACCGGTCATCTCTTGGGGGATACCTGTGATCATTATTTATTATGTAACAAATAAGTATTTAATAGATAAACGCAGTTCATTGAGCAAACAAGTAGGCAGTTTTGTTTTTACCGGTATCTTTTGGGGATTAGGCTATGGTTTGACATGGGTGGCTAAATGGATCCTATCATCGATCATATTGAACAAAAACATTGTAAAAGATGCAATCAACCAAATCCTCTTTCGAACGGAAGGAAACGACAAATACCCGTTGCATCGATTGGAGATGCTGAAAAGCAATATTAGATTGATGTATCCAAAAGTAGCAATATTATTGCTATTGATTACTTGTCTTGTTTTTCTCTATTTTGCTTATCGTAAACGAAATAGCTGGCGTCCGTTCCAACTTCTAGTTTTGTTTGTTTTAGCTGCTGTAACGCCGTATATTTGGTACAATATTTTAGCTAATCACTCACAGATTCATTATTGGTTTACGTATCGTACGCAAATCATCACAAGTTTTGCTATACTTAGTGCTTTCGCCTTTTTGATCCCTCCTGAGAAATCAAAAGACGAACTAAATTACTTTTAAGAATACCGATGTACTAATTCACTTTTAAACATAAAAACTCCAGCTGTCAGAGATAGCCGGAGTTTTTTAGTATTTTTATTTTGCCAAACGATAGATGGCATCTGCATAGATTGCTGTTGCTCTGAACAAGTCATCAAGACTCATAAATTCGTTTGCTTGGTGCATTGTATCAGTATATCCTGGGAACATCGCTCCATAAGCAACGCCACGTTTCAACAAACGTCCGTAAGTTCCGCCACCGATGATTTGTTCGTAGCCTTTTTCTCCAGTGTGGTCTTCATAGACTTGCAATAATGTAGCCACCAATGGATCATCCATTGGTACGTAATGTGGTTCCATTACGCGAGCACCTCGAGTAACTGTTGCGCCTTCTTGCCCCACTGTTTGTTCGATGTCACTTTGCAATCCGTCTACTGTTACACCTTTTGGAAAACGGAAATTCATATTGATGAAGTTCGCTTCCTCTGTACCATTTTCTTCAAAAGCAAATAGTCCAGCATTCATTGTCAATTTGCCCATTTTTTCATCTTCATAAGCGACTCCTAGTTTTTCTCCATAAAAATCTTCATGGACATAAGCAGCTGCTACATGGATAAATTGTTTAGCAGATCCTAGGAATTCATAGTTATCTAAGAACAATGCCAAGAAAGAACCTGCATTGATACCAGATTGTGGGCTTGCACCATGTGCGCCTTTACCAACTAATTCGATTTTTACATACGTATTGTCTGCTTCAATCGTTCCGCTTACTGGATTTGCTTCGATGAATTGGTAAAATACTTCTTCCATCGCGATAGCTGCATCTGCACTTGGTACTTGAAGTGCTGCAGTTGCTGTTCCTGGCACCATATTTTCGCGAAGTCCGGAAACAAAAGATTTCAAGACATAATCTCCTGCATTGTCGCCTTTGAAGCGTAAAGCTAAAGAAACATTTCCTTTTTCACCATTGATGATTGGGAATTCAGCATCTGGTGAGAAACCAAAATCTGGTTCTTCTTCATGTTCGAAATAATAAGCCATATCGCCCCAGCCGCTTTCTTCATCGCTGCCGACTACGAAGCGAACTTTTTTTGATAGTTTCAAGTCAAGTTCTTTAATGATCTTCATCGCATAGTAAGCTGCCATACTTGGACCTTTGTCATCGCTTGATCCGCGTGCAAAGATCTTTCCATCCTTGATTACTGGTTCATAAGGATCTGTGTCCCAGCCATCTCCTGCAGGAACGACATCCATGTGTCCAAATATCCCTAGCGTTTCGTCTCCTTCGCCAAGATCAATATGCCCTGCATAGTTATCGACATTTTTTACTTTAAATCCATCACGTTCGCCATAAGCTAACATATGTTTCAATGCGTCGCGAGGTCCAGGTCCAAATGGTGCATCTGGTGTTACTTTTGAGTCATCGCGCTCGCTGTTGACACGTAAAAGATTTTTCAAGTCTTCAAGCAAGTCTTCTTTACGTGCTTCTACTTCTTTTTGCCAATCAATTGTCATAAAGTTAATCCTCCACTTATTTAAGTCTTCGTGTTCATGATACCACAAATTACAGAAAAAAATAGTTCAAAAAATCTGACAATTCCTTTTCTTATCTGTTTTTCTCTAAAAAAAATATACGCTATAATGAGTAAAAGGAGGTTTTTCGATGCTGATAAACGAACAACTAGTGAAAAGAGTCATCACACCTCGTCCAAAAATTTCACATAAAGGAACATTTGGACGTATCGTTTTGATTGGCGGCAATGAACAATATGGCGGAGCAATCATTATGAGTGCTTTAGCTGCCGTACACACTGGAGCGGGTCTCACGACTGTAGTAACTGATGAAAAAAATCGGAGTGCTCTTCACAGTCATCTGCCAGAAGCAATGATTGTAGATTGGACGGATACTGACCAGTTTCTTTCCGTAATAAAGCAAGCAGATGTACTCTTGATTGGTCCCGGATTGGGTACTTCTTCTAAGAGTTTGGAACGGTTCAAACAAGTACTAGAAAACCAATCAAAAGAACAATGGCTGGTGATTGATGGCTCTGCTTTAAGTTTACTTGCTGCTAATCATCTTTTGCTACCCTATCCCGAACAAACTGTACTTACACCTCATCAAATGGAGTGGCAACGGTTGAGTTCTCTACCGATACAAGAACAACGGGATGAAGAAAACAAAAAGAAGCAACAGGAAATCGGTGCTGTGCTCGTTTTGAAAAGTCATGAGACAAAAATTTATGGTCACCAGCACTTCTACACCAATCCTTTAGGTTCTGCTGCTATGGCAACAGGCGGCATGGGTGACACTTTAGCTGGGATGATCACAGGATTTTTAGCCCAGTTTCCTCAAAATGACCAAACGATTGCAGCAGCTGTTTATCTTCATAGTTTCATTGGAGACCAGCTGGCAAAAGAACAATATATTGTTTTGCCGACACAAATCAGCGAAGCACTTCCGAAATGGATGAATTATTTTTGTAAAAAATCAATGGAAAACGAGGCATGAGTCATGGAGAAATTTACAGGTTATGTGCGAGAACCTTTTTATTATGAAACAGATCAAATGGGGATTATTCATCACAGCAATTATATCCGCTGGTTTGAAGAGGCTCGGGTAGTCTTATTGGTACATCTAGGGTTTCCCTATAAAAAAATCGAAGAATCTGGGATCATCATCCCCGTTCTGGAAGTAAATTGCAGCTATAAAGAAATGATCCATTACGGAGAAAAAGTGAGCATCCATCCAACTATCCAAAAGTATACGGGGACACGGTTGGATTTTAGCTACGAAATTGTGGGAACTGAAGACAAAAAATTAAAAACTACTGGCAGTAGTAAACACTGTTTTTTACTTTCTGATTCGCAACGATTAGTGAAGCTGAGCAAAGTCAATCCGGAGTTAGATCAGTTATTCCAAGCGTACGCTTCTTTGGATGATGTAAATTCTTAATAAAGACCGTCTAAGCATTTTTCTTGTATTGTGTCGAGTAGTTCGTATAATGAAAAGAAAAAAGCAGGTGATCCCCATGTATGTCGTTAAAGTAATGCACGGTTACATCGATAAAACTGGCTGTCGCACTCGGGAAAAAAACTTAGACAATCTGCTCATTTTCAAAGACAAAAAAGAATCCGAAGCTTTTGCTAAAAGAATCGGCGGTCGTGTCAAACCGATCCAAGAGGTACGACCAGATTGATTCAATATTTTTCTTTTCGAGGCTCTAATAGGCATGCCTATCAGGGCTTTTTTTGCAGACTGTGTTTTTATGCCCACACGATTTGTAAGCGATTTATGTTATAATAGATTATATCTGCATAGAAAGGAAGGTTAAATGGTTATCAATAATTTGCAACAGCAAGCTTATGAATCTATACGTAAACAAATCATTTATTCCGAGTTAGCACCTGGAAGTAAAATCTCCGATAAAGTGTTAGAAGAACAACTAGCTATCGGGCGTACACCGATTCGAGAAGCACTGATCCAACTGCGCAATCAAGAGCTTGTAAAAACCATTCCACAGTCCGGCACTTATGTTTCAAAAATCGATATCCGATCTGCTTCATTAGCCCGTTATACGCGGGAAAAGTTGGAAAAACCGATCCTGCAAGAATGCAGTGCGAAAATGACCAAGCAAGATCAAGCTAAACTAGAAAAAATACTAGAACAAACCGATCAGGCAGTGATCGCTCAAAATAAAAAAGCTTTTTTTGATTTGGATACTGATTTTCACCGAACTTGTTATGAAATTGCTGGAAAACGAGAAATTTGGGATTGGCTAGAAAGTTATAGTACGCACTTGAACCGTTTCAGATGGTTACGTTTGACGATTTCAGAATTAGACTGGGGTCGAGTATTAGATGAACATCAGACAATGCTTCAATCAATGATTGATCATAACTTTGATGAAGTCGGATTTCTTTGCACGATGCATTTACATATGATTATCGAGGAGCAAGAATACGTGATTCATAATTACCCCGATTATTTTGAAGATATTCAGGACAGACCCATCAAATAAGAGGTTTTGGAATCAGCGTTTTGACCTGAGTATTAGAGAAATAAACGGCAAAATAGTTCCTCATATTTTGCCGTTTTTTTTGAGCTAATACCGAGGGTCAGCTGATTGCACACCGTTTATTGAGAGGTTGTGAAAAAGCTGCCCTGCATCAAGTAATAAGAACAGCCAAGTAAAAATAGCTTCTTATGTTTTTAACTTGGCTGGACTTATTACCGCAGATGCAAGCTTTTGAACACCGTTTTCCAAGAGGTCGTGAGCCTGCCGTTCATCTCCGAGTCACAAGGAACAATTTCAAAAAACAGCTTCTCATGTTTGTTGAATATTTTGACTTGTGACCGAGGAGTTGACAGGAGAACACCGTTTATTCGGAAAAAAAGGACTGTGACACGACTTTTGTCACAGTCTCTTTATTTGTAATCTAAATCATACTCCGTACATCTTTTTTCTATTTTTTTTATTTCTTCTAAGATCCCTTGGCTACGAATTTCATTATATGGCCAAAGTAAGACTGCCTCTAATACATAAGGCGAAAAATCGCTTTGATTCATCTCTTTTGAAAAACTCATCGCTGCTATCTCGCTCAATGCACGAATGTTTGATTGATGTGTATAAAAAGGCAACCGCCACAGCACAATTTTTTCGCTTTGCGTATAAATTCCCTTAACAGAAGCTTCGATGTGGTGAAATAGTTCATGTCCAATAATCAAAGCTTGCGCTGTTTCTTTAGAGATCGAAGCTAGTCCTGAACATTTTAATTTTTCTAACGGCTCCGTCATCAATCGGATCCCTTCATCTTCTGCATAAGTTGCAAAAGTGATTCGTTCGTTTATTTGCTCTGATTCACAGGAAACGATTGGAACAGCCATTTGTTCACAAATTTCTCCTACATCGGCAAAAGGGTACTTTTTTTTGATGCTACATGCCGTTTCGATACCACAATCGATTGATTTTTGTATAAGAATTTTCTGCTTGGACAAAGGAATCTTTTTCCAAAATAAATCTCGCCGAAACTGGTAGAATCCCCAAATTTCTTCGGGGATCTGTTGTAATTCGTTTAGTAACTCTTCTAACTTATGTTTGTTTGATATTTCCGGCAACGACGATCACTTCTTCCTCCGGTTCCATAGTAGATACTTCCAGATCCATCAAAAGCTGTAGTTGTTCCAGATCCGTCGCTGTAAAATCAGAGACTCTTGCTCCTAAGCAGAGATAAAATTCTGGTCGGGCAATCAATTCAGTTTGATAAACTGCCATATCTTCCCAAAGTTGTTCGACAGCTGTCATATAATTGGTTGCAGTTGTTTTCATACATGAAGCATGTCCACGTTGGACCTTGATAAATCCTTTTTGATCGATGATCCGAAGACTTCCAGCATTTTTTGAACGATTCTGTTCGCCGCATACATAAAAGAAAGGTGTATTTTCCAATAAGCAAACTTCATTTTTATTTAATCGCATATCCTCTGCAGCAAGCTCTAGTGCTTCTTCTGTTGTGATCTCCTTGGTTAGATCGGTTGCTTTCACTTCCGTAGAACCAGTAGCGATAGCCGTTACTTTTGAAGTCTGTGGATCGATTTCTACGTGGACTTCAATCGATTCTGGTGTAGCGCCTGATTCAATCGCTTTATTCATCGCTTCATTTTTCAACGATCGTATATCTTCTTTACTTGGCGAAGGGATGATACGTTCTACAACATCTCGGACCATTGCAAGTGCTACACCAATAGAAGAAATCACTTCGGCGTTTTCAGGAATCGAATATTTCACACCCATTTTATTACTAAAGTAAGTAATCAATGAGGCGGCGCCACCCCCTACACCTACAAGAGAAATCTGATCTTTCTCCAAATGATACTTGTCTGCCAACTCTAAAATCACTGGTTCAATCTTAGCATAGGATTTTTCCATGATCTGTTCTGCGATGTCTTCAACCGTCGTATGACAATAATCAGCTAATGCTTGGATGGCTTTTCGTGCAGATGGGACATTTCCATAAGAAAAATGTTCTTCTTGCACTAATCCAAGGACATTGGCTGCACATGTATTTGTAATAGTCACTTCTTCTCCGTCTTCCATCACTACCTTGACGTAATCAGCAGGGTCTCCTTCTTTAGGAGAGAAAAATTCAACCTTAGGACCTTTGATTTTTTCTGTCTCCGTAAATACTGCATAATCTAGACCGGCAATATGTGCAGAACGTGGACCGACATCGATGATTCCTGACTGATTAGCCCGTACCATCGAACCGCCTGCCACACCTAGAACCCGAACATCTAATGAAGAGATATATGTTGGGTGGCCACCTACAATTGAATAATCGATTGCTGGACGTCCATTTTTAATGACCCCGACATTGGTTGTTGTTCCGCCTACTTCAAAATAAACACCATTAGACGCTCTCAAGTACATCAAAGAGCCCATGACTGATGCTGCTGGACCGGAAAGCATGGTTAAAACAGGTCGTTTTTTCATTTCATTGATTTCCATTACTCCGCCGTCTCCGCGCATAATCATCAAAGAAACATTGACCCCTGCTTCTCGTACGGAATCTTCTGTAGAGGTTGCCGTATCTAGCATTTTTGGTAAAATAGATGCGTTGATTGCTGCTGTCCGAGTTCTTCTTGTCAATCCATATAATTTTGTGATGTCAGAAGCCATCGTTGTAGGGATCGCTTTCACAGATGCTGCTTCATAAACAACTCGTTCTGGTTCCCCATTATCTACTCCAAATGCCATAGAAGAAACCAAGACCTCCGCTCTTTCTCTTTCTAAAGAAGAAATCGTTTCTGAAACACGGTCTACATTTAAGTGTTTGACAGGTAAGAATGCATTGACAATCTCTATTTTTTTCTTATTCCCTAAATCGATATCGTTCAATCTAGTTTGTCGTTTTGCTAAAAAACCTTCTAATCCACCTTTTGCCATCCCGATTACGCCGACTTTTGCTACGTCTCCTTCAATCAGTGCATTAGTCGCTTGTGTGGTAGAATGTGCAACAAACACAACATCTTCTGGACTGATATTATTTTCCCGCAAACAATTTTGAAAAGACTGAACGACACCTGCGGCTACTCCACGGACATCATCGTGGGTTGTTTTCACTGAAGATTTTCCGATGATTTCGTGCGTCGCATTATCGATTGCGACTGCTTTCGTATGTGTACCGCCAACATCAATTCCCATTCGCACAAAACGTTTCATTTTCTTTTCCTCCATTCATCTAATCGTTTTTATCGACGTTTTGTTTACTAGGCGTTCCCGTATAATAAGAACGTGATCAGGCATAAGATCGCTCCGATGATCCAACCAGTTGGGATGGATTTCTTCATATTTTCTCGAGAAGTTACTTTTGTATAACCTAATCCCCAAGCAACCCAAGATTGTGTAATATCTAAATGCTGAGGAGCAATCGTTGTGATTGCAAATAACGGGAACAAAAAGGCTGGCGACATCGTTGGATTAACAGCTAACACGACAGCTAAAATAGCTGAGCCTGAACCGACTAGATTCATTGGACCGCGGAAAAATCCTAGTGGTGTCAATATAGCAAATACGATTGCCAAGACTAATGGTGATTGCGGTATCCAATCTCCAAAAATAGCTGAAAAATAAGGAGAAGCATACGCAGCTGAATTATTGAACATCGCTAAGGTCATCAAGAAACCAACCATTGGTGCAACATCGACTGCGCCATCTGTAAATAATTTCGCAAACTGACGACAGATTTCTTTATAACCTCCGCGCAATTTTCCAGTAAACAGCAATGCCCAGATACCTGCTAGAATAAAACCTAAGATGATTGGAAGATCTAAAAGAACGACCCCTAAAACTGGTAATAATACGGCTAACCATGAGATCATTGGTGCGTCGCCACCTTCAGCTGGTACGTTTGCTGCCATTGCATAGCGTTTCTTTTTGTTCATTGATATATTAGCGACCGTTAGTACCACAACTAAGCTTACAATCATCCCAATCATACCAATTTGGAAATAGTCATTATAAGTATAGCTTTCAGCCGCTGGATTGAAACCAGCATAAATCGTTTGATATTGTTTGAAATTGACGATATTAGCAAAGATTCCAGCCATAATCGAGCCCATAAATGAGAACAGTGCAACCGGTACTGAAATACCTAATGACATCAAGATCGGCAACACAATAACTGCAATAGAAATCACTGGTCCGATTCCTGTCATCGACATGAATATAACAGCGGTTACAATACATAGTAAGCTCATCGTGATTCTTGGCTTGTCCCCTCCAAGTTCAACTACCTTTCGAATCAGGGTAGCTGCGATTCCGCTATCTACTAGAACACGCCCGAAAAAGGCACCAAAGAAGACATTTACCAAGATCGATTTGGCGTACTCAGCTGGCCCCGTCGTATAGATATGCGTCAACACATCAATTACTCCTTGCCCTTCCATCGCCGGGTTTGGTGAAAACGTGTTTCCGACTAGCGCTAATCCCATCCATACAGTAGCCATGATGGCAAAGCCGACCATCAAGTTGTAGCCTTTTACACAGTACCAGACCATGAAAAAGAATGAGATAACTAACAAAATACCAATAATAATATCACTCATGTTATTCCTCCGTCCATTTTGTTTTTCTGATAAGCAAACTAATATATCAGTAAAACTCATTCTAACTTATGTAGTTAGCGCTTTCATTAAAGGATGACCATAAATGTTCAGTTTTCAATTAAAAAACCTTAATTATGTTATTTTAGACTTATACGTTATTGTCCTGTTTCATTTGATGGAGGATTGTAAACAAAAAAGAGGAAACAAAGAGCATACTTATGTGTATTGAGGGTTGCTCTTTTTCTTTATGAGTTAAAACCATAGCGATGTACTGCTCACCGCATTTCTGTGGACAGCGCATTTTTGCCCTCAGCTACATTCTAATACCGGCAAGCGCTACTTTAGGACTAACCATTTTGGGCGTTTCCTAAATTCAAGCAGATTCTGTAACCAACATTCAACCGCAAACTGCAGCTCTGTTGCTTCGTTCATGAAACTTTCTTCGATACACGACAACCTTCATCAAGAGAATACGAACAACCTGTAAGACGCGTACTAAGCGCCTATAGTTCATCAATCCATTTTTAGTCTCTCGAGTAATTTGGGACATTAAGTAATCACTCCTTCTGTAAATTATAAGTGTGAACGTTTTTTCTCTCTGTTTTACCATGACCATTTACACCTTAAATACCGAAACGGTAGTTTTGACTATATAACTTATACAGACAAAAAAAGAGAATTAAAAACTTACCTGTCCTTAGCAACACAGTTCTGACTATACTCCACCGTCCTCTAAGCTCATCAAATTCCCTTCTGGATCACGAAAGTAAGCTATATGAAAAGCTTCTGCACCTTCACCTAATACTTTTTTCCCAACTTCAAACACTACTCCAGCATTGACCATTCTATTGTAATCATCATCAAAGGTTGTGGTATGAAAAGTTGCTGAGAGGGTGTCAGACGAGATCCGATTATCCGAAATAGGATAACCCTCCATTTGTTCAACTACAGCACCTATTTGAAACATCGCAAAAAAGGGAGATTCCTCTTTCTTTGATGCAAAACTTGTATAAGGACCTGATCCATCACCATAGATCGGTACCAGCCCTATTTTTTCCGTATAAAAATCATAACAAGCTTGATAGTCCCCTTTCACTTGTACACACGCTGTAATTCGGTAAACACTCATTTGCTTCCACTCCTTGTTAGCTCTTTTAATTTTCCATAAAAAAGCTTATTTATTCAATACTAACATAGTTAGATTAATCAAGCATCAGATTTTTAACTAGCTGAAATAATCATAACCACTCTTCAAAAGGGTGGTTTGTTTCAGAACTATAAAAAGCCACAATACCGGACAGCGCCTAAAGACGCTGACTTTCACATTTTATGTTCAATCCATACGACCTTGACACTTTTGCCATCCGCATAGCAGGTAATTTTGTGTTTTACTCGCTTTGCGAGCTCAATTAGGTCTTAAAACAATAATAAAAACCCCGCTCAATAAAGGCGGGGTATACGTTGATACGACAACGTTTATTTAATTATTTAGCCAAAGCGTCTTTTGCTTGGTCAGCCAATGCAGTAAATGCTGCTGCATCGTTAACAGCCAAGTCAGCTAACATTTTACGGTTGATGTCGATTTCAGCAACTTTCAAACCGTGCATTAATTTTGAGTAGCTCAAGCCATTCATACGAGCTGCTGCGTTGATACGAGCAATCCACAATTTACGGAAGTCGCGTTTCTTTTGACGACGATCGCGATATGCGTAGTTGTATGAATTCATTACTTGTTCTTTTGCTGTTTTAAATAAAGTGTGTTTTGAACCGTAGTAACCTTTTGCTAATTTTAGCACTCTTTTACGACGTTTACGAGTTACTGTTCCACCTTTAACACGTGCCATGTATAATTCCTCCTAATAAAAATAAATCTTCAGATTCTGTTATTTGTACTTCTTATTTCATTTTTGCTAGTTGTTGGCGAATACGTTTGAAGTCGCCACTAGAAACCATGCTTGCTTTTCGCAATTGACGGCGTTGTTTTTTTGTTTTGCCGTGGAAACGGTGACTTGTAAACGCGCGGAAGCGTTTCAATCCGCCTTTACCAGTACGTTTGAAACGTTTTGCTGATCCGCGGTGTGTTTTTTGTTTTGGCATGACTATATTTCCTCCTCAAAATCTTTCGTTATCCGACTATCGGCTGTCCAACAGCCAGTTAGTCATTCAAATTACTTACTGTCGTTTTTCGGTGCCAGCGTCAAGAACATGCTGCGTCCGTCCATTTTCGCTTTTTGTTCCACTGTTGCAATATCCGCAGTTTCTTCAGCTAAGCGATTCAAGACTTTTTGACCAATTTCTTTATGGGTAATGGCACGGCCTTTGAAACGGATAGAAGCTTTCACTTTATCGCCCTTTTCCAAGAACTTACGTGCATTACGAAGTTTTGTATTGAAGTCATTCAAGTCGATCGTAGGACTTAAGCGAACTTCTTTTACATTGATCACTTTTTGTTTTTTACGCGCTTCGCGGTCTTTCTTTTGTTGTTCGAAACGGTATTTACCGTAGTCCATGATTCGCGCAACTGGTGGTTTCGCACCAGGGGCAACTAACACAAGATCCAAGTTTGCTTGTTCTGCAATATTCAATGCTTCTGCTTTTGTCTTAACTCCTAATTGCTCACCATCTGAACCGATCAATCGTAACTCTCGTGCACGAATGCCGTCGTTAACCATCATATCCTTTGCTATGGTCATTCACCTCCAAATATTATGAGAGAAAGAAAAGCTTACCGAATAAACGGCAATAAAAAAACGAGTTCTCTTACAGAACCCGCGCGTACTTCACCTAATAGAACCAGTGAAAACTATCTAGCCCAGTGACATTATCAACTAAGGCGAGAAGCGGGTGCTTCTGCTTTTATTTCTCAACCATCATAGTATAGCAAAAATTAATCTTTTTGTCAATGTTTTTCATACAGTTTGTCTTCCTTTTCTGAAAATGATTAGATTAGCAGACTTTCTAGCAGTGATTCCCGCTTCTTTGCTATACTAAAGAAAAACGAGGTGAACCCACATGAAAAAAATCGAACCTATTCCACCTTCTCTTCCTCTTCTTACAAAGGGAGAGTTTTATTTAGAAGATGAGGAGATCTTCTCTGGTCTTCTGATCAACGGGGGTGACCAAAGCTATCTCGATGCCAAAAATATGGTATTAAGAGAGAGTCATATCCAAAAACTTACGATGCAAAAAACAGTTTTACGTCATTTTGAATGCAGTAATGTCATTTTTGAAAAATGTGATTTTTCCAATCTGGAGTGGATTGGTGGCAGTTTCCACCAAGTCGTGTTTCATCAATGTAAATTAACAGGTACGAATTTTGCCGAAAGTTATCTTCGAGACTGTACTTTCACTGATTGTATTGCTTCGATGGCTTCCTTTAGTAGTACAAACTTGAAAGCTGTCTCCTTCGATCATTGTCAATTAGAAGACAGCGAATTTTATGAGGTCACTTGGAAAAACCTTTTTTTGTCTGACAATCAGTTAACCGGTTCGAACTGGTTTCGAACTTCTCTGAAGGGATTAGACTTTACGACTAATTTCTTCACAGCAATCGCTTTATCTCAAGATTCTTTGGCGGGACTAATCGTCAACCAAGAGCAAGCACTTGTGATCGCCCAAGCCCTTGGTTTGCAGATCAAAGACTAGATCAACGAATCCGCCGCCACAGTGCAATAAGCATCCAAATAGATAAGACCAAACTGATGATCAAGGCGATTCCCCATCCGAAAACGGAATGGGTAAAGGGTAACTGGAGATTCATTCCGAAGAATCCTGTCACAATAGTTGGAACGGTCAAGATCAGCGACCAGACCGTCAAAAATTTCATCGTGTCATTCAAGTTGTTATTCAGCAAATTATTATAAGTGCCAGAGAGCTGGTCTAAAATCTGCGAAGCTAAGTTCGTCATTTCAACTGCTTGTCGTGCTTCGATCAGTGCATCGTCCAACTCTTCTTTTTCCTTTTCTGACAACTTGCGATAAATAGCCAGTGCCTTGATTTGTTCTAAAAGTACTACATTTTGTTTTGTTCCTGTAACTAAGTAAACCAAACCGATCTCTAAATCTGAAAGTTGCAGCAGATTCTTGTTCGTTGTTTTTTCTCTTAATTTCAGATTAAGCCGCTGACGTTCACTATTCACTTCCTCGATTAAAGGAAAAAAGGAATCAGAAATCAAAAACAATGTACGAAACAATAAACTGTATACACTCATGTCTGGCATTCGTTCCAAAAGCGATCGAATTAGTCGAATCACGTACTCGGTATTCGGCGTGGTAAATGTAAACAAACCGTCTTCTTTTAAAATAAAAGCGATAGGACTAGTTTCATAATGATTATCGACTTTTTGCTGGTGCGGAACATTTGATACAAGCAGTAACGCTTCATCAAAAGAATCGTACTCTACGCGCGCCCGTTCATTTTTATCTAGAGAATAAGTCAGCATCTCGTCACTAATGCCATATTCTTCTTTTAAGTTTTTAACAGCTAGCACATCGTTTTGCTGTACATTGATCCAAAAATTACGGTCTTGATTAAAATAGTGTTTTTCCCGCATACTCTATCCTCCTGACATTTGTTTCCAGTATAAAGAAAAAAGTCGCTCAAATAAAGGTTTACCCTTTATTTGAGCAACTGTAAATCAAATGGCTACTTTGGTTTGGCGAATCTCTGCTAATTTTTCTTCGATCATTTTCAAGACTTCTTCTTTTGCTTGAGGATCTTCCACAAAATTATAGCGGTCTCCATCGATTTGGATTTTTGGACTTTCTTTGTATTCTTCATACCATTGATCGTAACGTCTGTTCAATTCTTTGTAATAATCGTACAGACTTGGGTCAAAGGACAATTGTTCATACGAACGACCACGTTTCTCGATCCGTTCTAGCATCGTATCAAAAGATACACGAATATGAACTAATAAATCCGGGTGTTTTTTATGGGCAGCATAGGGCAGTTCTTCCATCATGTTTTTCAGCAGTTCATCATACACACGAACTTCCGTTTCCGTCGCTCTTCCTAGATCTGCATTTAGATGGAAAAGCAGCGAATCTTCATAAATCGAACGGTCCAATACATTATTGTCATCTTTCATTGCTTGTTTGATGCTTGCAAAACGTTTATTCAAAAAATAAATTTGCAGCAAAAAAGCATACTGTTCAGGGTTTGCATAAAATAAGGGCAAGACTTCATTATCATCAATCGATTCATAAAATGCCTGACTATCAAAGTGTTCAGCCATCATTTCTGTTAAACTTGATTTTCCGGCACCAATTGTACCTGCTAAAACGATCACGCTCATTTACCTCCAGCTCACTTCATCACTAAATATTGTGTTTAACTCCAACCTTTTTAAATATACCCCCAATATCTAGTAGTGTCAATTGTATTTTTTTCTAGTCAAAGAAGAAAAAAAGTCAAAAAATTCTTAAGAAAAAAGTGTTTTTTCTTTAGAAAACGTATTCTTAGTTTTACTTCTGAGATGGTTTTAGTAAAATAAAGGAGGAATGTTTTTTGAGACCCTTAGTGGACAAAAAAATTCGTGAAGCAGCGCAACTCGTTTTGGGCGCTTTATTTTTTGCTTAAAAATCACTTTTACGTGAGAAGGAGTTAGATTATGGCAAACTATGGCCAAGGAGAATCAAGCGGAAAGATCATATTGATGGGCGAGCACGCGGTTGTTTATGGAGAACCAGCGATTGCCTTTCCTTTCTATGCAACAAAAGTCACCGCATTCCTTGAAGAGCTGGATGCAATGGACGATCAACTGGTTTCTTCCTACTATTCAGGAAATTTAGCCGAAGCTCCTCATGCATTAAAAAATATCAAAAAATTATTCATTCACTTAAAAAAACAGCATGACATCCAAAAAAACTTGCAACTGACCATTGAAAGCACGATTCCTGCTGAACGTGGAATGGGATCAAGCGCTGCAGTCGCCACAGCAGTCACTCGTGCTTTTTATGATTACTTAGCATTTCCTTTGTCTCGTGAAATACTATTAGAAAATGTCCAGCTTTCGGAAAAAATCGCCCACGGTAATCCTAGTGGAATCGATGCAGCCGCTACTAGCAGCTTGCAGCCGATTTATTTTACAAAAGGGCATCCTTTCGACTACTTTTCTTTGAACATCGATGCTTTTTTGATTGTCGCTGATACAGGAATCAAAGGACAAACAAGAGAAGCCGTCAAAGATGTCGCTCACCTCTTTGAAACCCAGCCTCATGAAACTGGACAAATGATCCAAAAATTAGGATACTTGACGAAGCAAGCAAAACAAGCAATCATTGAAAATTCACCAGAAACGTTGGCACAGACAATGGATGAATCACAATCACTTCTGGAAAAGCTGACAATCAGCAATGATTTTCTTAATCTATTGATCCAAACAGCAAAAGATACCGGGGCATTGGGTGCCAAATTAACTGGCGGTGGACGCGGTGGCTGTATGATTGCATTAGCACAAACAAAAACAAAAGCCCAAGAAATCAGTCAAGCACTTGAAGATGCGGGTGCTGCTGAAACTTGGATACAAGGATTAGGAGTACATACCTATGTTTAAAGGCAAAGCACGCGCATATACCAACATTGCTCTAATCAAATATTGGGGTAAGAAAAATGAAGAACTCATCCTTCCAATGAACAACAGCCTTTCGTTAACATTGGATGCATTTTATACAGAGACAGAAGTCATCTTTTCTGATAGCTATATGGTAGATGAATTTTATCTAGATGGCACCTTGCAAGACGAAAAAGCAACAAAAAAAGTCAGTCAGTTTCTTGACCTTTTTCGTAAAGAAGCCGGCCTCTCACTAAAAGCTTCAGTAATCAGTCAGAATTTCGTTCCTACCGCAGCTGGATTAGCCTCCTCTGCCAGCGGGCTAGCTGCTTTAGCAGGCGCTTGCAATACTGCTCTTAAGCTTGGATTAGATGATCTCTCTCTTTCAAGATTTGCTCGACGCGGGTCTGGTTCAGCTTGCCGAAGTATTTTCGGTGGTTTCGTCGAATGGGAAAAAGGCCATGACGACTTAAGTTCTTACGCTAAGCCAGTCCCTTCCGATTCTTTCGAAGACGATTTAGCAATGGTTTTCGTTTTGATCAACGACCAAAAAAAAGAAGTGTCCAGCAGAAATGGGATGCGTCGGACAGTCGAAACATCCAGTTTTTATCAAGGCTGGTTAGATTCCGTTGAAGGGGATCTATATCAATTGAAACAAGCAATCAAAACAAAAGATTTCCAACTTCTCGGAGAAACGATGGAAAGAAACGGACTAAAAATGCATGGAACGACTTTAGCTGCCCAGCCTCCATTCACTTACTGGTCTCCTGACAGCTTAAAAGCGATGGATGCGGTGCGACAATTGAGAAAGCAAGGCATTCCATGCTACTTTACGATGGATGCTGGCCCTAATGTCAAAGTTTTAGTGGAAAACAGTCATTTATCTGAGGTACAAGAAACATTTACCAAATTATTTAGCAAAGAACAAGTAATTACTGCCCATGCTGGTCCAGGAATTGCGATTATTGAATAAAGGGAGATTTTTATGATTGAAGTATCTGCACCAGGCAAACTCTATATTGCCGGAGAATATGCAGTTGTTGAAACAGGCCATCCAGCAGTTATCGCTGCAGTCGATCAATTCGTGACAGTCACTGTAGAATCTGCACGAAAAGTCGGAAGTATCCAATCTGCACAATATAGTGGGATGCCTGTACGTTGGACAAGACGCAACGGAGAATTAGTTTTAGATATTCGGGAAAATCCTTTTCATTATATCCTTGCTGCTATTCGCTTGACTGAAAAGTATGCACAAGAAAAAAACATTCTTTTATCCTTTTATGATCTGAAAGTAACAAGTGAGTTAGACAGTTCAAATGGCCGGAAATATGGATTGGGTTCTAGCGGTGCCGTGACCGTTGCAACGGTCAAAGCCTTGAATGTTTTTTACGCGTTGAATTTATCTCAGTTGGAGATTTTCAAGATTGCAGCACTAGCCAATTTAGCAGTTCAAGATAATGGTTCCTGCGGCGACATCGCTGCTAGCTGTTATGGTGGCTGGATCGCTTTCTCAACCTTCGACCATCCTTGGCTCCAAGAACAAGAAACTCAGCATTCTATCAGTGAGTTACTTGCCCTGGATTGGCCAGGTCTATCCATTGAGCCATTGATTGCTCCTGAAGATTTACGTTTATTGATTGGTTGGACGGGTAGCCCTGCCTCTACTTCTGATTTGGTCGATCAAGTTCACCGTTCGAGAGAAGATAAAATGGTGGCTTATCAGCTTTTCTTAAAAAACAGTACAGAATGTGTCAACGAAATGATCAAAGGGTTTAAAGAAAATAATGTAACTTTGATCCAACAGATGATTCGAAAAAACCGACAATTACTGCATGATTTATCTGCAATCACTGGGGTCGTCATCGAAACGCCTGCTTTGAACAAATTGTGTAATTTAGCTGAACAGTATGAAGGAGCCGCAAAATCTTCTGGTGCAGGTGGTGGCGATTGCGGAATCGTAATTGTTGACCAGAAATCTGGCATCCTTCCTTTAATGAGTGCATGGGAAAAAGCAGAAATCACTCCACTGCCGTTACATGTCTATAGCGATCAAAGAAAGGAAAAACGATGAATCGAAAAGACGAACATGTTTCACTAGCTAAAGCCTTTCATGATAAACAAAAAAACGAATTTGACTTCGTACGGATCATCCATAACCCTTTGCCGCAAATAGCAGTTTCTGATGTCGATCTAAGTACACAGGCAGTTGGGTTTACACTAAGCAGCCCATTTTATATCAATGCGATGACTGGCGGAAGCGAAAAAACAAAAAAAATCAACCAAGATCTTGCAATCGTCGCAAGAGAAGCAGATTTGATGATTGCCACTGGTTCAGTCAGCGCTGCCTTGAAAGACCCTTCTTTAGCCGATACTTATACGATTATGCGACAAGAATATCCTCACGGGAAAATCATTGCCAACATCGGTGCAGGGACTTCTGTCGAAAGAGCCCAAGAAGCTATCCGATTGTTTCACGCAGATGCCTTACAGATTCATTTGAATGCACCTCAAGAGTTGGTTATGCCTGAGGGAGACCGTGATTTTACCAATTGGAAAGTACTTATTCAAGAGACTCAAACAGCCATTGACGTCCCCCTCATCGTAAAAGAAGTCGGTTTTGGCATGACAAGAGAAACGCTCAATGATCTAGCTGCTTTAGGAGTTCATACAGTTGATATCAGCGGTCGAAGTGGAACAAGCTTCACCCAGATCGAAAACGCCCGTCGCTCCAAGCGGGAACTGAGTTATTTAGCTGACTGGGGGCAATCGACAGTCTCTTCATTGCTTGAAGCAAATGAAGCAGACACTTCTATGGAAATCCTAGCCTCCGGAGGTATCCGCAATGCCTATGACATATTTAAAGCCCTTTGTCTCGGCGCAAATGCAGTGGGTACTTCAGGAACCGTACTGACGCATCTGATGAATCATGGCGTAGAAGAAACTATTATACTGATGAAGCAATGGCAAGAAGAGCTTCGTCTGCTTTATACTATGGTCGGCGCAACGAATACCGCGGCCCTACACCAACAGTCACTGATCTTTTCCGGACCAGTGAAGGATTGGTGCGAAGCAAGAGGGATCGACTTAGTGAAGTATGGAAGACGCACAGAAAAGAGCGTGGGACAAAAGTAAAGAACACTTTTGTCTCACGCTCTAAACACGTACAAACGGCGGAAGCAAAAGCAACTCCTTCGGAAATAAGCTGAAATTCACAAAAATTTGAAAAGCAATTTTCGTGAATTCCTTCTTATTTCTTGGAGTTAAACGCTTCTGTCCCAGCCTCTTTTTTCGAATAAATGATGTTTAATCAGCTGTCCTTCGGTATTCGTTCAATCCGCTGATTTCACAACCTCTCCACTAAACAGTGTACTAAAGCTCTTTTAAGGTTGTTTTCCGATATAGGCAAGTATGCCTCCGTCCACATACAAGACATGGCCGTTAACGAAATCAGATGCGCTAGAAGCCAAGAAGACAGATGGTCCAGCCAAATCGATTGGCTCGCCCCAGCGTGCTGCTGGCGTACGTCCAACGATAAATTGATCGAATGGATGACGTTCACCGTTTTCTTGTGTTTCGCGTAATGGAGCAGTTTGCGGTGTAGCAATATAACCTGGTCCAATTCCATTACATTGGATATTGTATTGACCGTATTCAGAAGCGATGTTTTTCGTCAGCATTTTTAATCCGCCTTTTGCCGCAGCATAAGCACTGACCGTTTCGCGTCCTAATTCACTCATCATGGAGCAGATATTGATGATTTTACCGCCGCCTTTTTCGATCATATCCGGAATAACTGCTTTTGAAACGATGAATGGGGCATTTAAATCCACGTCGATTACTTGGCGGAAGTCTGCCGCATCCATTTCGATCATCGGTGTCCGTTTGATGATCCCTGCATTGTTGACTAGAATATCAACTGAACCTACATCTTCTTTGATCTGTTGAACCATCGCTTGAACCGCTTCTTCATCGGTCACATCGCAGACATAACCTTTTGCATCGATGCCTGCTTCTTTATAATGCGCTATACCTTCATCAACTGATTCTTGATTCAAGTTATTAAATACGATTTTTGCTCCTGCTGTAGCTAAAGAGCGTGCAATCTCAAATCCAATACCATAGACAGCACCGGTGACTAATGCTACTTTTCCATCTAAACGAAACATATCCATACTAAATTCCATCATTTTCTCTCCCTTATGCTTATTTTAATTGATCCATTTGCACCATATCCATGTCTGTATAGGTGATATTTTCTCCGCACATTGCCCAGATGAATGAGTAATTGCTTGTACCTACACCTGAATGGATCGACCAGCTTGGCGAAATAATGGCTTGTTCATTGTCTACGACTAAATGTTTTGTTTCATCTGGTTTGCCCATCATATGGAACACACGTGTATCTTCATTGGCATAATCAAAATAGACATAAGCTTCCATACGACGTTCATGTGTATGACAAGGCATCGTATTCCAAGCACTTCCTGGTTCTAAAATCGTATAACCCATTTGTAATTGACAGCTTTCGCATACATTTGGATGGATGTATTGGTAGATTTTACGTTCATTCAGTGTCAGGCCTTCACCAGTTTCCATTGGTTTTACTTGGTCGATACTGATTTTTACATTTGGATATTTATGATGAGCTGGAACAGAACTAATATAGAATTTAGCTGGGTTTTCAGCATCTTGAGAAGAAAATACAACATGTCGTGTTTCTTTTCCGATATAGTATCCGTCTTGTTTTTTCATTTCTTCTTTTTGCCCATCGATCTCGATGAATCCTGGTCCACCGATATTGATCACACCTAGTTCACGACGCTCTAAGAAGTAATCAACACCTAGTTCTTTGTCTAATGTGATTTCTAATTCTTTTTCAGTAGGTGTCACTCCACCAAAGATCATTCGATCGTTGTGCGTATAAGTCAAACTGATTTTCCCTGGTTCAAATACCTTTTCTACTAAAAATTCTTTTCTCAATTGTTCCGTTGAATAATGACGGATATCTTCTGGACTGTGTGTATAACGTGTTTCCATTTCTTGCATTTTCTTCTACTCCTTCTATCGAATGATTTTTCCAGAGCCGCATGCTAAAAATTGTGCGACTTCTTCTTGACTAAATTGGTTGCAGTCCCCATGGATCGTATGCTTCAAGGCAGAAGCTGCCGTAGCAAAATCAATGATTTCTTGCGGAGACATATTGGATAAAATCCCATGGAGCACGCCACCTGCAAAAGCATCTCCGCCACCTACTCGATCCACGATTGGGGTAATTCTATGGACTTGGGATTCCACATATTCATGGTTCATCCACAATGTCCCCTTCAGTTCATTTTCACTTGCTGAATGAACGGTACGCTTGGTCGAATAAAACACCTGAATATTCGGGAACTTTTCCTGCATTTTTTGATAATAATAAATTAGAGGTTGTTCTTCTGCTTCTGGCGCTTTCTCGATACCTAACAAATAAAGAGCATCCATTTTTCCAGCTGAGCAGATATCTACTAAAGGTAAAAGCTGATGGATTACTTCGCTGGCTTCTTGCTGTGTCCATAATTTTCCACGATAGTTGATATCGAAGCTGATCAGGCAGCCAGCTCTTTTTGCAGCTTCTATCACCTGTTTCGTCATTTTTTGCCATTTTTTAGACAAAGCTGGGGTGATTCCCGAAACATGAAATATATCTATTCCTTGGAATAACTCCTCTAGCGACCATTCCAAATGATCCATTTCAGCAAAACTTGATCCGGCACGATCATAGATCACTGAGGCGGCGCGTTCGCCACTACCAGTTTCCATATAATAAGTACCTAGTCTTGATCCACCAGATAATACCTGTTTCGTATCTACTCCATAACATTGCAAGTGCTTTTTGACTGCTTTTCCCAATGCGTTATCAGGTACTTTTGTAGCAAAAATCGCTTCATGTCCGTAATTAGCTAAAGAAATTGCTACGTTTGCTTCCCCTCCGCCATAATGGGCAGCGAATCGTTCACTTGAATCGATACGGGTTCCCTGATCTGTGGACAATCGCAACATGATTTCTCCGAGTGTCACTACTTTTCCCATAAGCAGCTACCTCTTGATTTCTTTCATTTTTGCTGCATACTGTTGCGCGACTTCCGTTACTTTGTCAAAATCTCCTGTAGCTGCGGGTGCTAAAAGGTTCCCACCTACTCCGACTGTTACGACACCAGCATCGAACCACTCTTTCATATTGTCCAGACTCACACCGCCAGTTGGCATGATATTGACTTGAGGCATCGGCGCCTTGAAGGCAGAAATGATACTTGGTCCATAAGCGCTTCCAGGAAATAGTTTGACGATATCTACCCCGCTTTTCAGCGCTGTTTTGATCTCGGTAATAGTCATACATCCTGGTAAGTAAGGAATTTGATACAGATTGCACATCTCTGCCGTTCCTTGATCAAAGGAAGGGCTAACAATATACTCTGCGCCAGCTAAGATAGCCAAGCGAGCTGTGACAGCGTCTAATACTGTGCCTGCGCCAATCACTATTTCTGGTTGGTCTTTGTAGAATGACAAAAGTTCTTTGATTACTTGATCTGCTTGAGGGACTGTAAAAGTCAACTCAATACCAGTTAGACCACCTTTGATGATTGCGTGGCAAGCATTCAAAGCTTCTTCTTTGCTTTTTCCGCGTACCACCGCAATCACTCCGGCGTTTTTCAATCGAGATAAAATATCAATTTTTTTCATCTTCTCCACCTATTTCCTATTTAGAAATTTTATTTTATAACTTGGAAATCTATACCCATATTATACGGCAGAAAAGAAAAATTGCAAACGCTTTTTTCATTATTTTTGAATTCTTTGCTCGATTTCGCTTTTTGTTTGCTTGAGGGCACTGATTATTTGTTCTTTTGTCTCATCTGTTAAACGATATTTCGGCATACTTACACTAAATGCACCAATGATTTGTTCGTTTTTCACAATTGAGGCTCCTATACAAAAAATATCACGTTCGATTTCTTCATCGTCAAATGCGATGTGGGTTTCTTTTACCGTTTGGATTTCCTTTTTCAACCGTAATGCATTGGTGATCGTATATTCTGTGTAAGGGATCAACGGATGCTTTTCAAGATAATCAGTGTACTGCTCTTCACTGAATTCTGCTAATACGGCTTTGCCCATCGCAGAATTGTATAATGGTCGGGTGATTCCGATTTTTGAAGACATGCGGATCGTTTGATGTTTTGGATCTAGTTTGTTCACGTACAAGATCTCATTGTTGTCCAATACTCCTAAGTGGATAGTCTCATCGATCTTTTGCTGCAGCTGTTCTAAAAACGGTAAAGTCAACTCTACCAAATCGATTTGTTCAATGTTTTTATTCGCGTAGCGAATAAGCTTTGCACCTAAACGATAGTTTTTCTCTGAATTTTTATTTACGTAGCCGATCATCAGCAAAGTATCTAGTATTTTCAAGACTGTAGAAGAGGTCATTCCCACACCCTTTGCGATCGTCTGCAAAGAGACATCTTGGTTTTCCTCTAAATAGTCTAGTATTTTAGAGGCTTTGATCAATACAGTTCCATAAGGCTTTTTATTTTCCATATAATATTCTCCTATTTCTTTATAAGAAAAATTATAGCGGAAATACCATCAATTTAAAAGAGATATCCAGATATAAACTACCATTTCTCTTTACAGGCAATTTAATGTTGAAGATCCGCTTCGTTTTTACATCAAACTTTGATATAAAGCAATGATTTCTTCTACTGTCGTTTCTCTTGGATTTCCTGGTGTGCATACATCTCGCAAAGCATCTTCTGCAATTGCTGGGATATCTGCTTCTTTTACACCTAATTCAGAAATGGTTTCTGGGATTCCAACCGCTTTGCTCAACCGATCGATCTCACCACAAGCCGCTTCTCTTACATCTTCTAAAGACATTTCAGCTGCTCCTTTAATCCCTAGAACAAGAGCGATCTCACGGTACTTTTCTCCAGTATATTCTTTGTTATATTTCATGACAGTTGGCAAAAGTGCTGCACACGCTACGCCATGAGGAATGTTGTACCATGCACTTAACGGGTGAGCCATCCCGTGTACCAGTCCTAAACCGACATTTGAGAAGCCCATTCCCGCAATATACTGTCCTAATGCCATTTTTTCTCGCCCATTTTGATCGCCATCTACAGAAGCTTCCAAAGAATGACCGATGATTTCGATTGCTTTTAAATGCAGCATATCAGTCATTTCCCAAGCGCCTTTTGTGATAAACCCTTCAATAGCATGCGTCATAGCATCCATACCTGTTGATGCAGCCAATTTTTTCGGCATTCCCATCATCATATCGCTGTCGATGAACGCGACGATTGGGATATCATGAGGATCAACACAAACAAATTTTCGGTGATTTACTTCATCTGTGATGACGTAGTTGATCGTTACTTCTGCTGCTGTTCCAGAAGTCGTTGGTATAGCTAATATAGGTAAACATGGATTTTCCGTATCAGCAACACCTTCTAAACTAATGACGTCTGAAAACTCTGGATTCGTCAAAATAATCCCAATGGCTTTTGCCGTATCGATTGGCGAACCTCCACCGATTGCGATCAAACAGTCTGCCTCTGCCTCTTTAACAAAAGCCACTCCATCTTTTACATTTTGGATCGTTGGATTAGGTACGATCCCGTCGTATAAAGCATAATCGATTGCTGCTTTATCTAGAAGTTCTGTTACTTTTGTTGCTATACCGTGCTCGATCAATCCTTTGTCAGTAATGACAGCTGCTTTGCTGAATCCTCGCTGCTGAAATTCAGGGACGATCGACTCAATCGCTCCTTTTCCAAAATACGATGTTTCATTTAAAATCATTCGATTACTCATTTTTTATTCCTCCTAATTTGTATTATTTTTCACAATAAAAACGAAAGAACTCCAAGCAACCGGTTGCCCAGTTGCTTGTTACTACAGTTCAAAGACTGGCATCAATTCCCAACTGACTGGAGAGGCATCTGGATTTGTCTCCATGATATCTTCCATGTACTTCCACCATTTTTGATTGATAGATGTATTTGCCATTTTTTCCCATAACTTTTCATCTTCGATCACTAAGTAACCAAATAACAAACTTATACTCGGATCAAGATAGATCGAATAGTCGATGACCCCGTGTTCACGAAGTGCTGTACGCATCTCTGGCCAAAGTTCATCATGTCTTTTTTTGTATTCTTCTTGTTTTTCTGGGTAAACTTTCATGCAAAAAGCTTTTTTCACCATGTCAGACACCTGCTTTCGTATGAACTTCCTCCAAATAACCTGCTTTCGGAGTAACACCAAACGCATCTGCTAAGCGCCACAGATTATCGTCTGTGATTGTTTGCAAGATTGGTCCTTGCGCTTTGACGTACGTATAGACTTCTGCTGCCTTTTCTGCTGTCTCGATCAAACCAAAGACTTCATCCATGTCTTTTCCTGACCCGTAGATTCCATGTTGTGGCCATAAAACCAATCGAGTTTCTTTCATTTTTTCAGCTGTTGCTTCCCCAATCTCATTTGTTCCCGGAACCATCCACGGAATGATGGAAATTCCTTCTGGAAAAACAACTAAGCATTCCGTACACATTTGCCATAGCGTACGACTAAAGGAACGTTCGTCTAATTCATGCGTAAAACTCATCGCTAATAGATGACTAGCATGGCAATGCATAACGATCCGATTATCTGGGTCTACTTCTAAACGGGCGATATGACTCATGAAATGACTTGGCAACTCGCTTGTAGGAAGGCATTCGTTTTCCAGCCCCCACAAAAGTTCCAATGTTTTGCCATCTTCAGCAACTCGAACGATTCCAAGATTCTCGGCAGGTTCGCTCGCTACATTTTTAAAATATCTTCCTGAACCAGTTACAATAAAATAGCATCCTGCTAAACGGCTGGCATCAAAAATCATCGAGATGCGGCGGATCACTTTTTCAGGATCCAAGAACGGTGTGATCTCTTCTTCTTTTAGTAAATAAGAAATATTCCCGCCATTTCTTTCATCCCATCCCAAGCGATAAAGATTCGACGTCGTTTCGATCATTTCTTTCACATAAGGCGCTTGTAAAATATCTATTTTTTTCAATATAGCCACACTCCTATTTTCTTAATTCCAACACGTCTTTTTGATATTCCTGGACTTCTTCCAGCCAATCCAAACCAACTGGAACTTGATTTTTGTAACAGAAATAATTCCATACATCGGCATACGGGAAATCTTTCAATTCTTCCGTATAAGCCATTCTTGAAGTAAAGTCAAAAGCCAGCTCCATTTCTTTCAATCGCTCAACTGGTTCCAGCATAGCTTTCAGCAGTGCTTTTTGTGTATTTCTCGTACCGATGACCCAAGCAGCGATACGGTTGATCGTTGCATCAAAGAAATCCAGACCGATATTTGTTTTTTCCAACAATTCGTTACGGACTAATTCTTTAGCGATTTCCTGCAATTCATCATCCATCAAAACCACATGGTCTGAATCCCAACGCACTGGACGGGAAACATGCAGCATGATTCCTTTGCTGAATAAAGCTAATGAAGATAATTTATTGGAAATCACTTCTGTTGGATGAAAATGTCCAGCATCTAGACAAACAAGTTTGTCACGAGTCAACCCGTAACCCATATAAAATTCATGGGAACCGACTGTATAAGCTTCAGCGCCTAAACCAAATAGTTTGCTTTCTACTGCATCTTGTACATACCGTTCATCTAACTCTTCTGTAAAAATTTCATCGAGTGATTCCATTAAACGTTTCCGTGGGGTAAAACGATCAATCGGATTATCTTTCATCCCATCAGGTACCCAAAAGTTATTGATACTTGTTTGTCCAGTTTCTTTCCCAAAGTACTCCGCGATTTTGCGGCTTCTTTTCCCGTGTTCGATCCAGTATTCACGAATTTCTTTATCTGGATGAGCCAATGTAAAGCCGTCTTTCATCATTGGATGCGAAAAGAAAGTCGGATTGAAATCAAGACCGATTTCTTCTTTTTTTGCCCACTCTACCCATTTTTCAAAATGTTTCGGCTCAATTTCATTTAGATTGACAGATTCTTCTGTATCCAAATAGATAGCATGAAGGTTCAATTTGTGTTTGCCCGGTATCAACGAATAAGCCTTCTCCAGATCTTGTCTAAGCTCTTCAGGTGTTCGTGCGGCTCCTGGAAAATTCCCTGTCGCCATGATTCCACCGGTCAATTCGCCATCCGGTGTCAAGAAACCTTTGACATCATCTCCTTGCCAGCAATGCATAGAAATTTTGATGTCCTGTATCTTTTCTAGTACAGCATCTGTATCTACACCGATAGTTGCATATTTTTCTTTTGCTTGTTCGTAATTTCTTTCAATCGTGTTCATACGATTACTCCTTTGATTTTATTCACGTACCATTCCATCGTGTTTTGCTTATTTTCATCTGGGTAAAAAGTTTCACATGGAAACGACTGTTTGATTACATTTCTTGCTTGTTCTATATTCGAAAACTGACCTGTACTGAGCATTTGCATGGCAACATTCCCGATTGCTGTGGCTTCACTAGGACCTGCTTCTACAATGATTCCGGCATAATCTGCTGTCAATTGATTCAGTAGACGATTATTCGATCCGCCCCCTACGATGTGCAGCTTTTCCAATTTCGTTCCAGTTAAGTGTTCTACTTTGATCAGCTCTTGTGCGTAACAAAGAGCAAGATTATCATACACACAACGAGCGATAGCTCCCGATGAGACAGGGACTGGCTGCTCTGTTTCAAAACAGTATTGCTGAATCTCTTCTATCATATTTGGGGGATTCAAAAATCGAGGGTCATTGATTTCCATCACTTGCTGCAGCGGTTTTTCTTTTGCAGCAAGCTCTGCCAATTCCGCATAACTGTACTCGTACTCTTGCATTCGGGCAACTTCCTGGATCAACCACATCCCCATGATGTTTTTCAAAAAACGCACCGTGTTATGGGCACCCCATTCATTCGTATAATTTTCAGAAAAAGCATTGCGAGAAACATTGGCGATCTTTGTTTCAATCCCTAAAAGCGACCATGTCCCACTGCTGATATAACCCCAACGTTCTCCTTGACCTGGCGTTCCTAATACAGCTGACGCCGTATCATGACTTGCTACTGTGATAAAGGTCACATCTGGCAAATCATATTTTGAAAATTGTTCTTTTTGCAGATCTCCTAGTATCGTTCCCGGCTCTGTCAATGGTGGAAATAATTCCTTCGAGACACCGATTTTTTCAAGAAGTTCTATTTCCCATTCTTTTGTCCCTGCATTCAGCAGCTGCATAGTAGATGCATTAGTTTTCTCCGTCACCATGTTACCAGTAAAGACATACCCTAAATAATCAGGTATCAGTAACAATTTATGTGCTTTTGCCAAATTTTCTTTTTCTTCAGCAAACAATTGGAACAAGGTATTGAAAGGCTGGATCTGAATCCCTGTCTGCTCATACAACTTATCTAGAGAATAGATTTCAGAAAACTGTTCTACTGCTCCATTGGTACGCTTGTCCCGATAAGCAATCGGATCATTTATCCGATCCCCTTGTTCGTCAATCAGACAGTAATCGACTGCCCATGTATCGATCCCCGCAAAAAGACGATCAATCCCTGTCTGCTTTAATTTTTCAAATCCAATCAAAATCTCTTTGATAAGATAATCGATCTTCCAGCGATCGTGACCGTCTTTGTTCCGAAAGCCGTTTTTGAACCGGTGCACTTCTTCCAAGATCAAAGAACCTTTTGCATCCCTCGTACTTTTCATTAGTCGTCCGCTTGATGCACCGATATCGATGGCAACAAATGTTGGATTCATTTCTCCACCTCTTTTACTTTATTGTTGATTAGCACTTTATTAATAAAGCGTTATCATTTATTAACAATGCTATCATAATACAGAATCTTATATTTTGCTTCACACTATTTTGGTATATAATTGCATTATCTTGACAAGTTGGGAGTGTTTACATGGATTACTGGGAAAAAGCCAACCACTCATGGTCGGAAGACTCAAAAAGAGTGATCTTGACGCCTACACAAAGAAGCAGGAATTTATTTTTTTATATCCAAGAAATCGGTTACTTCAAAGCACCAATCCCTTACTATACTGAACGAGCACATTTACCTTCTTACTTGATAAAGTTTACTTTGTCTGGCGAAGGTTCGCTTACATATAATGATAATCAGCAACAGCTAAAAGCTGGAGACTTATTTTTTATTGACTGCCAAGAATATCAGCGTTATCAAACGATCAGCGAAGAACCATGGGAAATGGATTGGATCCATTTGAATGGTCAGAACGTCCAATCATTTTATCAGGAGTTCACAAAAGACGGCCATAACACCTTCCATTCAACAGGGGATCCATCAGAAAACAAGATCCACCATTTGATCACAGAATTGATCCACATGCAACAAGGCACGAATGCCCGTACCGATTTCCAGTCCTCTGTAGCTATCCACGAGTTGCTGAATGAACTGATTTTGCAAAAGTATCAGCTAGATTTCGAAGAAGAGGATATTCCCGCCTACGTTTACAAACTGAAGCAATACTTAGACGAACATTTCAAAGAAACGATTACACTTGATCAATTAGAACAACAATTCTTATTGAATAAATATCAGCTGAGCAAAGATTTTTCCAAATTTATCGGTTCTCCACCAATCGATTATTTGATCAGCAAAAAACTTTCTTACGCTAAAGACCTTCTTCGGTATACAGAATTTACGGTTCGAATGATTTCCGAAGAAATAGGGATTGAGAATTTTGCTTACTTTAGCCGCCTGTTCAAAGCAAAAACAGGACTATCGCCGAGAGACTTCCGTAAATTCAGCTGATTCATATAATATGTACGTCATTTTTTCAAAATATTTTGAAATATATAGATAAAAATAAAATAACCGCAGTTTCTGCTTCTATATAAACAACAGCAGCTACTGCGGTTATTTTTTAGTGATCATTCTCATTGTTCATCTTCAAAATGTTCATAATGAACCAACTGTTTCTGTGTATCACGTTTCAAAAATTCTTTAGGCGTTATGCCGAACTCTCTCTTGAATGCTTTCAGAAAATGCGGATAAGACGAAAAACCACTTTTACTATATACAGCACTAGAGCTGCGGTACTCTCGCAACAAGTGCTTGGCATAGATCAGCTTTTTCTTCATTACATACTGATGAAACGTAAATCCAGTGTACTTTTTAAATTCTCGTGTGATATGGTATTTGCTGACAAAAAACTGCTTTTCCATTTCCTCTAAAGAAAGCGGATGAGATAAATTTTTTGAGATATATTGTAACATTTGTTCCACACGCTCATTAGGAACTACAGCATTCTGTTCTTGCGCACTCTCTTCTTTTTGTACAACTTGATTGAGAAAAATCAAGTATTCTACCAGAGCTTGTTCATATTTTATGTCTTCACCGTAAATTTTTTTATCAGGAGGATGGTCGATAAATGATAATTTTTGCTTCAATACTTCCTGTTCTATTTGCAATACACGACTCCTCTTTTCTCCCATTGGTTGAAAACAAGCCGATAGATTAGACCATGGCGTGGAACGACTTTCTAGAAAAGAAGGGGTGACAAAGATATAGACACGCTCGAATACATCTGAAGATTGGCGGACGATACGATGCAAATCATTGGAATGGATGAGCAGCACACTTCCTGCTTTGATCGTAAATTGTCGTCCGTTCAAATAAAAAGTCGCTTCTCCCTTTAATGTAGCATGGATCTCATAGAAATCATGATGATGATAGATCGTTTTATTTTGGCTGACGACATCTTTGACATGATAGATTTCATACTGATCAGAAACCATCGTATTGACTTGTTCACCGCTGATTTTCTTTTGGAGCATGTGCCGCACCTCCTTTTGTTCACTTATGCACAATTTTATTATACCACGTTTTTTGTAATCAAAAAGAGCTGCTTTTATATACTCTTATAAAAAAGAAGAGACGTGGCATCTTCTAGCCCCGCCCCCTCCATTCTAAATATTAGTTAATCAATGTATTCTTTACATTATTCAAGAAGACTTCTTCCATAACGAATCCCATCATCTTTTGTTTCTTCAAGAACCACATACAGATACGGACGGTTCTTCTTGATGATTTCTTTGATTTTTGTGTACTCGATCATACCGTCTCCCAAATTTACCGGCACGATTTTTTCCTGTTCGACACGAAAATCTTTCAAATGAACCGCACATATTTTTTCACCAAAACGCTCAAAAGCTTCTTCTACCAATTGGACTTGTTCTTGATAATCAGTACTTGTGATCAAATTTGTCGGATCTAAAATGATTCCCAGATAGTCCGAATCCACTGCTTGGATCAGCTGCTCTACTCTTGCTAAAGAATACACCGGATGATTCAAACCTGGTTCTATCCCCACCATCATTTGGTATTTTTCTCCAGCTTTTACCAAGCGACGGATAACGGACACTGCTTCAGCAAATGCTTCATCTGTGAAATTTTCTTCCGTATATTGGATTTCCGGCAAGACACATCCAGTTTCCGAAGCAACCATCGACGCACCAAAGGAAGAAGCATAGCGAAGATACTGCTCGAACTTTGTCAGCAACTCTTCTCGTATCGTTAAATCTGGATGAATCATATTGATATAGCAACTTAAAATTCCTACAGTCACTTCTTGCTTTTCTAAAACTCGTTTGACATAATTTCCCATCCCAGAATTGATTTCATTTGCGCCAGAAGGTATTGCAGGAAACGAAAGACCTAAGGCGAGCTGCAGTGTATGGATCCCTTGTTCTTTTGTTTTTTCTGCAAGATCTTCTATCGTTTGGACTTGGGAAAGATCATGTCCTCTAATTGTAATGTTTAACATAATTATTCTCCTAACTCAGCATATTGGGTAGCCACATGACGATTTGCGGGAAATAGGTAATCAAAAACAAGACAACTAGGATAATCCCATAAAACGGAAGAAGTGGTTTCAGCATTGCCTCTGCTTTTACGCCTCCTACACTTGCACCGACATATAGTCCTGTACCTACTGGCGGCGTGATGGAGCCTACACACAGATTCATGATTGAAAACAACCCGTAATGTACAGGATCAACCCCTACACTTGTGACGATTGGTAAAAATATTGGTGTAAAAATCAAGATAGCAGGCGCCACATCCATAAACATACCCACCAGTAATAACACAAGATTGACTAATAACAGAATAATAAATTTATTATCCGTTACGCCCATAATCAACGAACTAATTGCCTGAGGAATACCGGTAAACGCCATGGCGAAAGACATCATGGAAGAAGTAGCTAATAAGAACATGATCGTCCCTGACATTGCTACTGATTGAAACAACATATTAGGTATATCTTTTAGTTTTACCGTTTTATAGTAAAACATAGCAATCAATAGGGAGTAAATGACAGCTATCGCTGAAGCTTCTACTGCTGTAAATATCCCCGTCAAGATACCACCGATAATGATGACAATCAATAGAAGGCTAGGAATCGCCTCTTTTATTATTTTTCCAGCATGAGCCATCTGTCCTTTTTCGACAACAGGGTATTTATTCTTTTTAGCAACAATGAATGCTACTAGCATGATTCCTAGCGCCCACAAAGCGCCTACGAGATAACCTCCCATAAACAAAGCAGAGATCGAAGCACCACCAGCAACAAGTGAATACATGATAAAAGCAGTACTTGGAGGAATGACCATACCTGTCGGAGCTGACGCAATATTGACCGCTGTCGCAAACTTCCGGTCATATCCTTCTTCCACTTGCTGAGGGATCAACACTCCACCAATCGCGGTAGAAGCGGCAATGGCCGAGCTAGAGATGGAACCAAATAAAGCATTCCCTAACACATTCGTATGAGCTAAAGCCCCCGGTACGCGTCCGACGAACAACATCGCAAAATCCACTAGTTTCTTAGCTATCCCTCCATTATTCATGATAATGCCCGAGAGAACGAAAAACGGAATAGCGATCAGCGAAAAACTATTGATACTTCCCACCATTTTTTGAGCTGAACTAAAAGCAGAAACATCAAACGGTATAACTAACAATAAAGTCATCATCGATGAGAATGCAATACTTATAGCAATCGGCATCCCTAATACAAGCAACACAACAAACACAAAAAATAACACTAATCCGGCTTCTATTGCCATTTTATTCCTCCAATTTTATATTTTTTCTTGAATTGCTGGCTTGTTGCTTAATGTATCGATTAGATTGATCAGGCTATAGATAATGATGAGTACCCCCGATACAGGTACTGACAGATAAACATATCCCATAGGAATACTTAAAGAAGGCGAGATCTGCCCCATTGTCAATGTGACAGCATTCCATCCGCCATACACCATGATCATCGCAGCAAATACCAGAAATAAACTTTGAACAACAACTTCTAAAATTTTACTTTTTTTGCCAGTTAATTTTTCACTTAAAACCGTTACGGCTAAATGTGCTTTTTGTCCCACAACATACGCGGAAGACAACATGGCAAACCAGACAAGACCGAATCGAACAAGTTCTTCCGTGACCGTATTTGGATTTCCTAAAACCGTTCTGGAAAATACTTGCCATAAAACAACAGCGACCATCCCAACAAGCAAAACAGCTCCCAGGATCTCTAATACCTTGTTTAAAATCATTTTCATCACAGCTACGCTCCTTGCTCTTGGATCTTTTGATAAAGGTCTTTGTAGGTAGGATCGTTTTTGAATATATCATGAAGTGGGGCAACTGCCTCTCGAAACGGTGTATTATCTACATCATTGAATTGGACTCCATGTTCTTCTTGTGCTAAAGCTTTTTCTTCTTCAATTGCTTTTGCAAAAGCTTCAATTTCAAAAACCGTTGATTCTTTCGCTGCTTCTTCAATGGCTTTTTCCTGCTCATCAGTTAGCTGTTCTTTGATGGCATCATTCATGATGATGATATCTGGCACACGTGTATGCTCATCATAAGAATAGTATTTAGCTACCCCGCCATGTCCAGCTGTATACAAGACAAATTCATTATTTTCTGATCCGTTGATCAAATTGGATTGAAGAGACGTGTACACTTCATCACTTCCCATAGGTACGGGCGAACCGCCTAAAAGCTCTACCATTTTGATAGCGGTTTCGCTTTGCATCACACGGATCTTCTTTCCCTTCAAATCTTCCGGCGTATGGATCGGACCGTCTACCATATAAAAGCTGCGCTGACCAGAATCATAATAGGTCAATCCGGTAAATCCTAAATTTTTGGTCGATTGGTAGATTGGCTCCATTATTTCTTCATTATCCATCACCTTAAAGAAATGTTCTTCATCATTGAATAGATAAGGAACTGAAAAAATCGAATAATCTTTAGAGAAACTTTCCAACGCTGAGGCACTTACTTTTGTGAAATCTACTGCTCCTGACTGTGTCAATTCGATCAGTTCACGTTCTCCACCCAGTTGTCCATCTGGGAAATACTGGATCTGTACGGAACCATCTGTTTTTTCTTTTACTAAACGCCCAAATTCATTCATTGCATCAATTACTGGCTGGCTGTTGCTTGCATAAGCAAAGCGCAAGGTAACTATCTCATTTACGTCTGCATCTGCGACAGTTGCCACACTAGAATTATTTCCGCAGCCGCTTAGACCTAGCAGACCTAGGCTAAGCGAACTTGCTGCAAACAGCAGTGATGTTTTTTCATATGGGTTTCCTTTCTTTTAACAATAAGAGACGAGCAATTCTGTCAAACAAAGCACCGTTAACGACTGTCCATAAGGCATTGCTGTGATTCCGATATTCCGATAAAAATCTAAACTGTCCCCCATTCCTGTCCCGATTGAAACGTTTTGAACTTCTCCTTTTTCATCGATTTGTTCAAGCAATCCTTGGATAGCACGATAAGCGACTTCTTTATATTCTTGTGGTAAATAACGTTTATGGACCGCTTTCAAAATACCGTAAGCAAATCCTGCAGTTGCAGAAGATTCTACGTAAGAAGAAGGATCATCCAACAACGTATGCCATAAACCGCTTTCAGACTGATAAGTTTTTAATGCACGCACTTGTGCTTCAAGTGTTTCGATCAATAATTTGCGCAATGCATCTTCTTTCGATAATTCTAAGATTTCAATGATCTCTGGAATAGCAATCGTCAACCAGCAGTTTCCACGAGCCCAAAATGCTTCGGCATAGTTATGATTTCCTTCAAACGTCCAGCCGTGATACCACAATCCTGTTCGTTTATCCATCAAGTATTTGATATGGATCATAAACTGGTAACGAGCTTCTTCTAAATATTCTGGGCGATTCAACAGTTTCCCGATTTTTGCCAAAGGAAGCACTGTCATCATCAATGTATCGTCCCACAACTGATTCTTATTTTCCGGTCCATATGTGGCATGCTGTAACCCGTCTTCATTTGTCCGAGGCATGTCATTCATGACCCATTCTGCCCATTGTTCTAAATAAGGCAAATAGCGTGAATCTTTCGTGTCTTCATACAAGTAAGCCATAGTCAATAGCGGTGCCATTGTATTGACGTTTTTGGGCGGAGCGCCTTCTTCCATACGATCCTCAAACCATTCATTGACCACTTGATAAGCGCGAGGATTTTTTGTCATCTGGTAATTTTTATAAATACCATATAGACCGACACCTTGTGGCCAATTCCACACTGTCCAGCTCTTGTCATCTACTTTCAGTCCATCAAAGTCCAACAAAAATTCACCATTATCGTCTTTGATCGTTGTCAGGTTTTCAACGAGCAGGTCAATTTTTTCTTTCACTAATTCTTTAGGTACAAAAATCTCTTCTTTAATAATCATCTTTACGCCACCTTTTTAAACGCTTTCATTTTATATCCTTAATATAGCAGTAATACCGTCCACTATAAATATCGCTTTTTGAACAAAAACTGTCTAAAATTGACCTAAATGTTAAATAACAAAAGTAACTTTCAGTTACTTGAAAATTAAAAAAAGAACTTGGAGAAACAACGTTTTCCAAGTTCTTTTTCATCTATTTTCTTATCTTTTTTCTACGCTTTCTTTTGCTTATCCGTTGTAAGCATCAATGATGATCTGTTTCAATTCAGAGATCAATGGTTCTTTCGGATTAGCTGTCGTACATTGGTCTTCGTAAGCTAATTCAGCCATACGGTCTACGGTTGTATCTAGTGTTTCTTGTGTGACTCCTTGAGCTTTTAGACTCATGTTGATGCCGACAGATTTTCCTAATTCATAAACAGCCGTTGCTAAAGCTTCGACTAATTCCTCTGTTGTTTCGCCTTTCAGACCTAAGAATTTTGCAATATCTGCGTAATCTGTATCTGCACGGAAATAGTCATATTTAGGGAACATCGCATGTTTTTGTGGATCTTTTGCATTATAGCGGATAATATGCGGTAAAAGAATCGCATTTGTCCGTCCATGAGGGATCCCGTATTCCCCGCCGATTTTATGTGCGACTGAGTGACAAATACCTAGGAATGCGTTAGCAAACGCCATACCAGCCATTGTAGAAGCGTTGTGCATTTTTTCACGTGATTCCATATCAGGTGTTTTTACTGATTTTTCTAAATAGTCAAAGACTAACTTGATTGCTTGTAGGCTCAATCCACGTGTATAATCTGAAGCCATGACTGAAACATAGGATTCGATTGCATGTGTTAACACATCCATCCCGGTATCTGCTGTGACAGATGCGGGAACTGACATGACGAATTGAGGATCGACGATTGCGACATCTGGCGTCAATGCATAATCTGCTAACGGATATTTCACATGTGTTTCACTGTCAGTGATGACCGCAAATGGCGTTACTTCAGAACCAGTCCCTGATGTTGTCGGGATACATACGAATTGTGTTTTTTCTGGTTTGTCGATCTTATATGTCCGTTTACGGATATCCAAGAATTTTTGTTTTGCACCAAAGAAAGATGTGTCTGGGTGTTCATAGAACATCCACATTCCCTTAGCTGCGTCCATTGCAGAACCGCCTCCAAGAGCGATTACTGTATCTGGCTTGAAGTCTGCCATCAGTTTCGTTCCTGCGTATACGGTATTTGTCGATGGGTTCGGTTCAACATCTGAGAAGACTTCGATCTTCACATCATTTTTACGTCGTGCCAATACTTCACGAACTGTATCGCAGTAACCGAATTGGACCATACCAGGGTCACAAACGATCATGACACGTTCAACGTTTTCCATTTTCTCTAAGTACAATAGAGAGTTCTTTTCAAAGAAGATTTTTGGCGGTAATTTGAACCATTGCATGTTATTTCTCCGTTTCGCTACAGTTTTGACATTGATTAAGTTTACAGCAGAGACGTTACGAGAAACAGAGTTCTTACCATAAGAACCGCATCCCAAAGTCAATGACGGAATCATTTCGTTATAGATATCACCGATGCCGCCTTCTGCAGATGGTGTATTCACTAAAATACGACAAGCTTTCATTCGAAGACCGAATTTGACATGCAACTCTTCGTTTTCTGAATGGATAACTGCTGTATGTCCTAATCCTCCAAGATTCAACATACCTTCACACAAATCAAACGCATGGTCCGTGTTGTTAGCTTTGATCATGGCAAGAACTGGAGAAAGTTTTTCTCTTGATAGCGGATAATCTGGGCCTACTCCTTCCAATTCAGCAATCAGCATTTTCGTTCCTTTTGGTACACTGATTCCTGCCAATTTTGCGATTTCCATCGCAGAATGTCCAACGATTGATGGATTGACCGCATATTTTCCTTCGTTCATCACTGCATCTTCCAATTTTTGCAATTCATCTGGTTTTACGATATAAACTTGGTGTGCTTGGAATTCTGCTTTTACTGCTGCATAGATTTCTTTATCCACGATCACAGCTTGTTCAGAAGCACAAATCATTCCATTATCAAATGTTTTCGAAACGATCAAATCGTTCACTGCACGTTTAATTTTTGCTGTTTTTTCAATATAAGCTGGTACGTTACCTGGACCTACACCTAAAGCTGGTTTTCCTGTAGAGTAAGCAGACTTGACCATTCCAGCTCCACCTGTCGCTAAGACGATCGCGATACCTGGATGGTTCATTAGCATAGAAGTCGCTTCGATCGAAGGATGTTCGATCCATTGGATACAATTTTCAGGAGCTCCGGCAGCGATAGCAGCATCACGTACTACTCGTGCTGCTTCTGCAGAAGATTTTTGGGCACTTGGATGGAAAGCAAAAACGATCGGATTTCTTGTTTTCAACGCGATCATTGATTTGAAAATCGTTGTGGAAGTCGGATTCGTTGTTGGAGTTACTCCGCAAACCACACCGACTGGTTCAGCAATTTCAATCAATCCTTTTTGGACATCTTCATTGATCACACCAACTGTTTTATCATGTTTGATATTATGCCAAATATATTCGGACGCATACATATTTTTGATTGCTTTATCTTCGTAAACACCGCGGCCTGTTTCTTCCACAGCCATCTTCGCTAATGGCATATGTTGATCTAAAGCTGCCATTGCCATTTCATGCACGATATGGTCCACTTTTTCTTGATCAAAGCTTTCCATTTCTTTCAATGCTGCATTTGCTTTTTCTGCCAAATCATCAATCATTGCTTGTACGTCAATTGTCTTCGTTTTTTCTTTTTCCATTACTTTAGCCATCATTATCCTCCTAATGGGTCATGGTTATTTGTTAAATCATTCACATGTATATCATACAATATTTGTTTTTCTATGTAAACACTTTTTTGTGATTTTTTTCACAGTTATTTTTAAATATAAAATTGCTTTATTTACAGGTGTTTGTATAGAAAAATATATAAAGTTATTTATTATTATTTATATGACACACCCGATTATTCAATATTGAGCAATATATCCTATACTCTTATCTCTTTCTTTTTTGAATAAAAAATGAGGTAGGACATCTTTCTGCCCTACCTCGTCTTTAAATAAGCTTTGATACTTATTTTTCTTTCTTCTCTTCTGTCTCTTCCAGCGTTTCTGTTGTTTCAGTTTTTACTTCAACTGTCTCAGCTGGTTCTTCTGTTGTTTCAACAGTAGTCGTTGCATCATTTGTTACGACAGTTCCTGGTTTGACCGTTTTGATTGCTGCACGATCGTACTCAAGGAAGATCCCTTCGCAGTCTAAAACAACTGTCCGTTTGTCATTGTCGATTTCTGAAACAACTCCATGTAATCCGCCGATAGTTACGACTGAATCACCTGGTTTCATGCTATCTAACAAGTTTTGACGTTCTTGCTGTTGTTTTTTTTGCGAACGTGACATAAAAAACCACATTGCTAATAGCGCGATAAACATCACAAGCATTGGTAATGTTCCCATTTTTTTCACCTCACTAATTCTGTATCTACAAAAAACACTTTAGCAGAAAAATGCTGCTAACACTAGTTTTTTACTTAATTTTTAAAAGATTTTCCTTTAGAAGCTTTTTGCGTTTTCTTTATTGAACCCGTATTCTTCAAAAAAGGCTTCTCTAAATTCAAGCAAATTATCATCCATGATTGCTTGACGTACTTGTTTCATTAGATTCAACAAGAAGTATAAATTGTGGTAAGAAGTCAAA
This sequence comes from Enterococcus sp. E4-223, assembly GCF_035727065.1. Lineage (NCBI taxonomy): Bacteria > Bacillati > Bacillota > Bacilli > Lactobacillales > Enterococcaceae > Enterococcus > Enterococcus sp. E4-223. The sequence goes on from NZ_JAPMLH010000005.1 coordinate 50,435, forward strand.
CGAATCCCAAATGTTTCATCACATTTGATCAAATGGCGGATATAGGCACGTGTATAGTTTTTACATGTATAACAATCACATTTCTCATCAATTGGACGGAAATCATGGGCATATTTCGCATTTTTCACTACTAGACGGCCTTGAGAAGTCATACATGTGCCATTTCGAGCGATTCGAGTAGGCAAGACACAGTCAAACATGTCTACTCCACGGATAACACCATCGATCAATGAATCAGCAGCACCGACACCCATCAAGTAACGTGGTTTGTTTTCGGGGATCAACGGTGTAGTGAATTCTAATACACGATTCATTTCTGATTTAGGTTCCCCGACAGATAACCCGCCGATTGAGTAACCAGGGAAATCCATCCCGACTAGATCTTTCGCGCTTTGACGACGAAGATCTTCAAATCCTGCTCCTTGGATGATTCCAAATAATCCTTGACGGTCTGGGTTAGCATGAGCTTTCAATCCTCGTTCTGCCCATCGAGACGTACGTTCTACTGATTTTTTCACGTAGTCGTAACTTTCATCGAATGGTGGACATTCGTCAAAACTCATCATGATATCAGAGCCCAATTTATTTTGGATGTTGATTGCTTTTTCTGGTGATAAAAACATACGCGAACCGTTCAAGTGATTTTTGAAATGCACGCCTTCTTCTTCGATATTCCGCATATCACTTAATGAAAAAACTTGAAAGCCGCCTGAATCTGTTAAAATCGGTTGATCCCAGTTCATAAATTTATGCAGTCCGCCAGCTTCTTCTACTAAGTCTTCACCAGGGCGTAGCCATAAATGATATGTATTACTTAAAATAACGCCAGCACCCATTTCTTTCAACTCTTCTGGGGACATTGTTTTTACTGTAGCTAATGTTCCTACTGGCATGAACATTGGTGTGGGGAAAGTTCCGTGTGGCGTGATCAATTCCCCTAAACGCGCGCCAGTATGTTTTTCTTTCTTGATTAAACGATAGCGAATGGCAGGTTGCGTCATTCATTTCCCTACTTTCTATATAAAATATCTTGACAACTCCCACCATCATAATCGTTTCAAGTGCTTTTTGCAAGTTCCCTCGGCTTCCTTCTACTTTATTTAATATTCTTTTTTTTATCCTTTTTTTATGAATAACAAAAAAAAAGAAAAACATTATGACAGAAATATTTTTTGATACATGGTATATTGGTGTTATTAAAGAAAAGGAGGGAAAAATCATGCAATCTTCTGCAGAATTAAAACGCCAAGCAAAAGAGAGTCTAAAAGGACGTTGGGGACAAGCTGTTTTACTAAATCTAATCCCTACATTGATTGGTATTGCTGCTATTCTTCTTATTATGATTCCTATTATCTTATTTGCCACCACCATATATGATGGATCAGCGAGCGTCTCAGATGCGACAACTTCAGGAGGCGGTAGTTCAGGAGGCAGTGGCGGAATTATTTCCAGCATCATTAGCGCTTTGTTCATGAGCGGTATTTCTTGGACTTATCTTGATATTTTACGTGGACAAAAAGATCAGATCGAACCATTCAAAGATGCATTTCGTGGATTCAAAGGTTTGTTTATCGGCGGAGTGATCGGCTTAGCTGTGCTGATCTCGATCTTTACAACATTATGGGGTTTGCTATTAGTTATTCCTGGAATCATTAAAAGCTATTCTTATTCTCAAAGCTATTTTATCTACTACGATATCGTCCAAGAAACAGGACAAACACCTAAAGTACTGGATACGATCACTGCAAGTCGAAAATTGATGGATGGTTATAAAGGACAACTTTTCTGGTTAGATCTTTCATTTATCGGCTGGCATATCTTAGCATTAGCAACTGCTGGTATTGGTTATCTATGGCTCAGCCCATACATTTCCGCAACAAAAGCAGCATTTTATGAACAATTGCCAAAAGATATTTAAAAGAGAGTGTGACTTGTGACCGAGGGGTTGGTAGGAGAACACCGTTTATCGAGAGGCAGTAAAAGAAACATTCAGCCCATTAGCAAAAAGGAGGTGTGACAACATTCATGTCACACCTCCTTTTTGTATAGTTCCAGTAAAAAGAAAATCAACTTAGAAACAGTTAATCATTCCTCTTCTTCTGCTTCCGGTAATCGATGGAACTTGATCAGTTCATTGACCGCGATTGGTACGATAGATAAAATCCCTACCAAGAACCAGTGATTCAAACTGATGTGTACTAGGCCGAATAGTTCTTGCGTAAACGGCAGCAAAGCCACAGCCGTTGTAATAGCTAATGCCAGTAACGCCATTTCCAACAAAGCTTTATTGGTTGCTAAATTGACTTTGAAGATCGATTGGCTGCTGCGTACATTGAACACATGCAAAATCGATGAATAAGCTAAGATCAAGAATGCAACAGTTTGACCGACATGCTGACTTGCATCTACCCATGGGCTAATAGTATCGACATAACTACCTAAATAGTAACCAAACAGCGTTACGATGGTGAAGACTCCTGCGTTTATGGCGATTTTTTGCAACAAGCCTCGAGCAAAGATCCCTTCGTTTTTCGGAATAGGAGGCTGATCCATGATGCCGTGTTCTGCTGGTTCTCTTCCCAAAGCAAATCCTGGAAGTCCATCGGCAACTACATTGACAAACAGTAGTTGCACAGCTGTGAATGGCGCTCCCCAGCCTAACAGCATCGCAAACAAAACAATAAAGATCTCCGAAATATTACAGCTTAGCAAAAAGTTGATAGCTTTACGAATATTCTGATAAACCGAACGTCCTTGACTGACAGCGTCTACGATCGTCGCAAAGTTGTCATCCGTCAAAATCATATCTGCGGCACTTTGCGCCACATCTGTTCCTGTGATCCCCATGGCACACCCAACGTTACTTGCTTTCAACGCTGGTGCATCATTCACACCATCCCCAGTCATCGCTACGACTGCACCCGTACGTTGCCAAGATTTGACGATCCGGATCTTGTCTTCTGGCGTTACCCGAGCATAGACAGAGAGAGCTTTGACACGCGCATCTAATTCTTCGTCTGATAATTGATGCAGTTCTGATCCTGAGAGTGCTTCTGACGGATCCTTCAAGATACCTAATTCTTTCGCTATGGCACTGGCAGTTACCACATGATCTCCAGTGATCATGACTGTTTTGATGCCAGCCTTTTTCGCTCGCTTGATTGCTCCTTTACTTTCTGGACGTGGTGGATCGATCATTCCGATCAGACCAATCAAACGTAAGTCTTTTTCCAGTGCTTCAGAAGAAATATCTTGCGGTTCTTCGTCATAAGTAGCATAACCAACAGCAATCACTCTCAGTGCCCGTTTACCAAAGCGATCATTAACGATCGCCGCTTGTTCTACATCGCCTGAACTAAAGCGCGGAGCAAGAACATCGAATGCTCCTTTGGTGATTGAGATGTATTTTTCGCCCATTTGGTGAACTGTTGTCATCATTTTTCGTTCAGAATCAAAAGGAAGCTCGTTTACTCGTGGATATTTTTCTTCTAATTCTGCTTTTGTATGATAATTCTCTTCAACAGCCCTTACGATGGCTACTTCTGTTGGATTACCTTTGATAACAAGGTCGTCATCTTCTTGCTCGACCGTCACATCTGTACATAGTGCAGCCATTTTCAATATTTCCATCGCGCTGTTCGTCATTGAATCTTCGATATTCGTTACTTCATCTTCTTTGCTCCATACCCGGCGGACGCGCATTTCATTTTGTGTCAGCGTTCCTGTTTTGTCTGAGCAGATAACATTAGCGGTTCCTAGCGTTTCAACTGCTGGCAACTGTCGGATGATCGCATGTTTCCTCGCCATCTTCTGCACACCGTATGCAAGTGTCAACGTAACAATAACAGTCAAGGTTTCCGGTACAGCTGCAACAGCTAAGGAAATCGAAGTCATGAACATCTCAAGGAGTGGTTCTCCTTGCAGTTCACCAATCACAAATACTAAAGCCGCAGCCGCTAAAGCGATCATACTGATTCGTTTGCCTAACTGATTCAATCGGACCTGTAAAGGTGTTTTTTGCATAGTATTTTCGTTCAAAAGATCCGCAATCTTACCCATTTCTGTTGCCATACCAATGGCTGTGACGATAGCTTTCCCACGACCTGCAGCAACCGTACATCCTTTAAATACCATATTAAATTGGTCACCTAATGGCTCATCTTCTTCAGCAATAAATGCTGCATCTTTTTCAACTGCTTCACTTTCTCCAGTCAACGCCGATTCTTCTACACGTAATTGTGATGCTTCGATCAAACGGGCATCGGCAGAAATAGCATCACCGGACTCTAAAACAAGAATATCACCCACTACCAGTTGCTCTGACTCAACAGTGGTCACTTTGCCGTCTCGTATGACAGTTGCCGTTTGTTTATTCATATCTTGCAAGGATTCCAGTGCTTTTTCTGCGTTTCCTTCTTGGACAATCGCCAATACCGAGTTGATCACAACGATAGCGATGATCAGCAGTCCTTCAAATAAATCCCCATGTTCTGTAGCAAATGCGGTATAAAAGGAAATCACCGCTGCTACAAGAAGGATGATCGTTGTAAAATCGGACAAGCTTCGAAAGAATTTTTTGATCATCGATTCTTTCGGCGCCTCATCGAATTTATTCAATCCCTGCTTTTTTCGCCGTTCATCCACTTCTTGTGAAGACAACCCAGTATCTGGATCTGCTTCTGTTACCTTCTTTACTTCTTCTATTGTCTGCTTGTATTCTTCCATCCTATTTCCTCCTTTAAAATCTTCGTACAAAAAAAGGTACTTATTTTACTATAACATCCTTTTTTTATTTACTTCAAATAAAGGGCTTATCGATTATTTGTTAAGAAAGCGTAAAATCTAAAGTGCTTATATTTGCAAACGCTACCAAATAATGCTATTATATAGATGTAAGGAAGGAGGATACCATCAAATAGACAGAAGAATTTCTCGATAGAACAGTGTAAGCAAACAAAGTTGTTAGAAGTACAGGTTTCACCCAGACATGCGTGTAGAGTACAAACCTATAAATAGTGAATGCGTATGGATGTTTGGATCACGAAGTATCCGAAACAAGAAGTAATGCGATACGTAACAATTGAATAACGTAAACGTCTGAAAATTGAATAGGAACAAGAGATGTTTCAAATGTTGAAGATGTAACGAAAACAAAATTTTTGTTTAACATGAAGAAATTCAACACCGTGCTTTGCATGTATGATGGAAAGTTACAATCATTTCTGTTTATTTGAATCCTTCCGAGGTACAAGAAAGCCGAGCTTATCGAGAGCTCGGCTTTTTCTTTGTCATAAAATCTTTGTAAAGCTTTTTTGTTATTCAAAACTAGCGGTTTTTCATAACCTTATTTCACGAACATCGCATCTCCAAAACTAAAGAAACGATAGCGCTCTTCAATCGCATGCTGGTAAGCAGATAAAGTCAATTCTCTTCCTGCAAAGGCACTAACTAACATGACTAAAGTCGATTTTGGCAAATGGAAATTAGTTGAGAAAGCTTCTACCACTTTGAATTCATAGCCAGGCGTAATGAAAATATCAGTCCATCCGCTGTCTGCTTTGATTTCTCCATTAAATTTCGTTCCAATCGTTTCTAATGTTCGAATTGAAGTTGTTCCGACAGCCACGATTTTCCCGCCATTTTTACGTACTTGGTTCAATCGCTCAGCTGCTTCTTCCGTCAAACGGTAGAATTCACTATGCATATGGTGTTCTTCAATTTTATCTACGCTGACAGGTCGGAATGTACCTAACCCTACATGTAGTGTCAGATAGACTAATTCCACACCCTTTGCTTCGATCTCATCAAGTAATTCTTTCGTAAAATGCAATCCAGCTGTTGGCGCTGCAGCAGAACCATTTTCTTTCGCATAGACAGTTTGATAGCGATCTGGGTCTTCCAGACGTTCTTTGATATATGGAGGCAATGGCATTTCTCCCAATGATTCAAGAATCTCTAGAAAAATTCCTTCATACTCAAAGTCAATGATCCGTCCGCCGTGTTCCAATTCTTCTTTCACTACTGCTTGCAATCTGCCATCACCAAAAGAGATTCTTGTCCCAACTTTGGCACGTTTCGCAGGTTTGATCAATGTCTCCCACGTATCTCCTTGTGTATTCGTTAGAAGAAGGACTTCTAAATGCGCACCAGTATCTGGTTTTTCTCCATATAAACGAGCAGGCAGAACTCGTGTATTATTCATAACTAGCGCATCACCAGGCTGTAACTCTTCAATGATTTCATGGAAATGTTTATCTTCCATCTCTCCAGTTTTCCGATCCAAAACAAGTAAACGAGAATGATCGCGGTCTTTTAATGGTGTTTGTGCGATTAATTCTTCCGGCAAGTCAAAATCAAAATCTTCTGTTGTTAACATATCGTCACTCACTTTCTATCATGTGCTTCATCATTCTATCATGTTTTTCGTTCTGTTGGCAAAATCAGCACTTTTTCACTTCTATTTTTTGTTTTCCTAAATAAAAAAACTACCCTATTTGTATTTTTTCATTGTTTTAGGCATACTAGTAATAGATAGTTCTTCATTGAAAATAGAAAAAGAGGTGGCACCATGATTGAATTTCAAAATGTGTCAAAAATTTATAAAGGTGGAAAAGTCGCTGTAGAGGACGTCAATCTTTCATTTGAAAAGGGTGAGTTCATTTGTTTTATCGGTACGAGCGGAAGCGGAAAAACGACGACGATGCGGATGATCAACCGAATGACTGATCCAACACAAGGGAAAATTTTGATTGATGGAAAATCCATCCAAGAAATTGATCCAGTGGAATTGCGACGTCAGATCGGCTATGTTATCCAAAGTATTGGATTGATGCCTCACATGACGATCCGTGAAAATATCACTCTTGTCCAAAAATTGTTGAAAGTCAGTCAAGAAGAACGGAATAAAACAGCTGAAAAAATGATTGATCTTGTGGAATTGCCCCGTGAGATGTTAGATCGCTACCCACATGAATTATCTGGTGGGCAGCAGCAGCGTATTGGAGTCGTTCGTGCCCTTGCAGCGAATCAAGATATCATCTTGATGGACGAGCCATTCGGTGCGCTTGATCCCATCACTCGTGATTCTTTGCAAGACCTTGTCAAAGATTTACAAGAGCGCTTGGGAAAAACGATCGTATTTGTAACCCATGACATGGATGAAGCGATTAAGCTAGCAAGCCGTATCGCCATCATGAGTGAAGGCCGTGTGATCCAATTTGATACACCAGAAAATATTTTACGTCATCCTGCAAACGATTTCGTAGAAGAGTTGATTGGAGAAGATCGCCTACTACAAGCCAAGCCAAATGCGACAAGAGTCGGAGAAGTTATGCTAAATACAGCAATCACGATTACACCGGAAAAATCATTACAAGAAGCAATCAAACTGATGAGGGAAAAACGTGTAGATACGTTGTTAGTTACCGATAATTCGAATGTATTAAAAGGATTTATCGATGTAGAAACGTTGAATAAAAAGCGAGGAAAAGTATCCAGTGTCGGCGACATTTTGAATAAACATGTTTTTTACGTAAAAGAATCCGCCTATCTTCGTGATACCTTGCAACGCATTTTAAAACGCGGGCTGAAATACGTGCCGGTCGTTGATGAACAGAACAAAGTCGTAGGTATCCTGACTCGTGCATCATTAGTGGATATCGTCTACGATGTGATTTGGGGAGAAGATCCCGCAACTACTGATGTTGCAGAGTCAGCTACTCCTGAAGAATCTAAGGAGGTCTGACCTATGCAGCAGTTTTTTCATCAGCACGGTTCAGAAATTCTCTCAAAAGGTTTTGAACATCTTTATATTTCGGGACTTGCTTTGATCATTGGTATCATCATTGCTGTACCGCTTGGTGTCTTACTGACACGTTTTCCAAAAGCTGCCACGATTGTGATTGGCTTAACCAGTGCCTTGCAGACAATCCCTTCTCTTGCTTTATTGGCATTGATGATCCCGCTATTTGGCGTAGGTAAATTACCTGCGATTATCGCACTCTTTATTTATTCATTATTGCCGATTTTACGTAATACGTACATTGGGATGAAAAATGTCGATTGGAATTATCGGGATGTGGCAAAAGGCATGGGGATGACTGAGTTCCAATCCATTTTTTCCGTTGAATTGCCCATTGCTATGCCAACGATCATGGCTGGTATCCGTTTAGCTGCCGTTTACGTGATTGCATGGGCTACACTTGCCTCTTATATCGGCGCTGGTGGTTTAGGTGATTTGATTTTTAGTGGACTGAATAATTACCAACCAGATCTCATTTTGGCAGGTACGATCCCTGTAACAATTTTAGCACTATTGGCTGATTGGCTTCTAGGTCTCTTGGAACACCGGCTGACACCGATCGCACTTAGAGAGGAGAATGAAGAATGAAACGTATATTAAAAATGACCATGATACTTTCCTCCCTTCTTATACTTGCGAGTTGTTCTTTCCCTGGTCTTGCCAGCAATACAGATGAAGACACCATTTCGATCACAGGTGGAATCACTTCAGAAGCACAGATCTTAGCAAGCCTAGTTGCCGGAATGGTTGAACATTATACAGATAAAAATACCGCAATCATCAACAATCTGGCTACCACAACTATCAACCATCAAGCGATGATGAACGGAGATGCTTCAATTTCAGCGGCTCGCTACACAGGAACAGATTTAACGACTACATTGAACCTTCCTCCTGAAAAAGATCCGAAAAAAGCGTTTGCTACCGTGAAAGATGAATTTGAGAAAAGATACGATCAAACGTGGTTCCCGTCCTATGGTTTTGAAAATACGTATGTCTTTCTTGTTCGAAAAGACACCGCACAAAAATACCATCTATCTAAAGTCAGCGATCTGAAAAATGTAGCGGATGAATTAGTAGCTGGTGTAGATACTTCTTGGATCAATCGTAAAGGAGACGGTTATGACGGCTTCCAAGAAACTTATGGCTTCTCCTTCAATTCGATATTACCTATGCAGATTGGACTTGTTTATGACGCAGTCGAAGCAGGAAAAATGGATATTGTTCTTGGCTACTCTACGGATGGACGGATCGCCAGTTATGATCTAGTCATGTTGGAAGATGATCGTCAATTCTTCCCACCATATGATGCTGCTCCAGTTGTAGACAACAAGATATTAGCTGATACGCCTCATTTAAAAGAAGCCTTAAATAAGTTAGGTCATACCATCAGTACGGAAAAAATGCAGGAATTGAACTACGAAGCAGATAATAATCTAGTGGAACCATCAGTAGTAGCACAACGTTTCTTACAAGAAAACCACTATTTTGAAGGGAAGTGAAGCAATTGGATAAAATGAATGTCTTTCAACAATTTTTCTATTATTTCCAGGAAAATGGCTCCTATATCTTTGCACAATTTATCCGTCACTTCCTGATTTCTATCTATGGTGTCCTCTTTGCAGCAGTTGTCGGGATTCCGGTTGGGATCATGATTTCTAGGAGACGTAAATTAGCAAACTGGGTGATTCGTTTGGCGAATATCATCCAGACGATCCCTTCTCTAGCCATGATCTCCATTTTAATCATTGGATTAGGCCTGGGAGTCAATGTCGTGATTGTTACTGTATTTTTGTATTCCCTCTTACCGATCATCAAGAATACGTATACCGGGATGATCCAAGTAGACAAAAACATCCTTGATGTCGGCAAAGGCATGGGGATGACTGCTAGACAACGACTATTCATGGTAGAGTTACCACTCTCTGTTTCTGTTATCATGGCAGGCATAAGAAACGCGTTAGTTGTTGCCATCGGGATAACCGCGATCGGTGCATTCGTCGGTGCTGGTGGTCTTGGAGATATCATTATCCGAGGAACCAATGCAACAGATGGCACATCGATTATTTTAGCAGGTGCATTGCCAACTGCATTAATGGCGATTATCACGGACTGGCTTTTAGGTATTTTGGAAAGACGGCTAGATCCTGCTTCAAAAAAATCGCAGACAGAATGAATCAAGACAAAAAAAGGTCGTGGCGCTGAGCGCTACGACCTTTTTTATTTAAATGATATTCAATAAACTACTTTGTGTCCCAGATTCTTGATGGACTTATTTCTTCAAATGGTAGCTATAGGTGCTGACAACGATATTTTCACGCCAAGACAATCGCAATCTTAACCGCAAACTTGTTTGGTTATGGAGAATATTCTGCCAGCGTCTGTTTGGTACAAATTGAGGAATCAACACAGTAGTTGTATAGTTTTGTTTCGCTGCATTTTTACTTACAATATCTACATAACGGATAATTGGATTTTCAATCGAGCGATAAGAAGAGTGGACGATTGAAAAACGGACATCTGGGAAATGCTTTTTAAATTCTGCTTCGATTTCTTTTTCTTTTTCGACATCTTCGTCTAGCGAAACATGCATCGCAACGACATAATCACCGATCGAACGTGCGTAATTCAACGCACCGATATTTACCCGTGTCACATTCCCGACTAATACAAGAACGGTATTCCCGTCATAATCATGTAGTTTTGCATCATTTTCTAAACGAAGCTGTTCTGCTACTTTTTTATAATGATCATGGATCTTATAAAAAATGAACATAACGATTGGCATAATGATGAAAAAAGGCCAAATGTCCCCTAACCGATAGACAAACAAAATCGCAATGATTGCATATGAGATGAACGCACCTGTAATATTGGCAATCGATTTGCTTAACCATCTTTTTCCTTCTTTTTTCCATTTGACGACCATCCCTGTTTGAGATAAAGCAAATGGAATGAACACGCCGATAGAGTATAACGGAATCAAGCGTTCTGTTGAGCCATGGAAAATAAACAGCAATACGATCGAACCTAGCGCTAGTGTGATAATCCCATTGGAATAGCCTAGTCGATCCCCACGATCTTGATACATGTGAGGCATGAATTTATCTTTTGCCAGATTGTATGCAAGAACTGGAAAAGCAGAAAAACCGGTGTTAGCAGCAACTGCTAAAATCAGCGCTGTAGCAAATTGAAGGACGTAATACAAAATACCATGTCCAAAGACAGCTTTACCAATTTGAGACAAAACAGTGACTTCTTTTTCAGGAACGATCCCATACCAATAGTTGATAAATGTGATCCCCACGAAGAAGAAACCTAAGATCAATGCCATCATCGTCAATGTAGCAGCGGCATTTTTTGCTCTTGGCTTCTTAAAGAATGGTACAGCATTACTAATCGCCTCCACCCCAGTTAAAGAGGAAGAACCAGAAGAAAATGCTCGTAAAATCAAAGCGATAGAAACACCCGGCACAGCCGCTCCTGGAAGTGCAGTAGCTTGCAATGGCACAGCACCTGTCACGATATTATATAAACCAACAACGATCAGTAACGAGATCACAAGGATAAATGTGTACACCGGAAATAATAGGAACGATGCAGATTCCCTCAGACCACGAAGATTCAGCATCATCAGTAGCAAAACGATTGTCACAGAAATAGCGACTTGATGACCGTAGAGTGCTGGCACCGCTGATGTGATCGCTTCAGCACCTGCTGAGACAGATACTGCTACTGTCAACATGTAGTCGATCAATAAAGAGCCACCGGAAATCAAGCCAGCATTCTTTCCAAGATTCTCACTGCTGACGACATATGCTCCCCCGCCATGAGGATAAGCATGGATGATTTGACGATATGATAGCGTTAATGAAATCAATAAAATAATAACAAAAGCGGCAATGGGTAGCGAATACCAGATGGCTGCAGCAGACAAAGCGACTAAAACGACAACGATTTGTTCCGTACCATATGCAATAGATGATAACGCATCAGACGACAATAATGCCAAAGCAGCAAATCGGGTTAATTTGTGCTCATCATTTTCAGCAGATTTTAAAGGCTTACCTACTAACAACCTTTTTAAGTAATCCAATTTCTAAACTCCTTTACACACAATTTTACTTCAAGTTTTATAGTCGAAAATTTATAGTAAACAAGATGTTATAGTACGCTCACTGACCTTAAAAGTCAATAAACTTTAAGAAAATAATTGGAAAAAAACAGAAAAATATCAAGCGCTTTTTCAAACGCTTTAATACAGCAAAAATCTAACATTTTTTTATGGGCTTTTTCTTTGAATTCTATAATAAAAGGATAGAACTTGACTTAGAAAATCAAGTTCTATCCTTTTTGATATCTTAACTTTTGAAAGAGAGATGTAAGGTTGCTTTCTACCCATCGTTCTTACTACTCGAAGCATAGCGCAGTTGTCACAACCTCTTGATAAACGGTGTTTAAAAGCTTGCATCTGCGGTAATAAGCCCAACCAAATTAAAAACATAAGAAGCTATTTTTATTTGGTCGTTCTTATTACTTGATGCAGAGCAGATTTTTTACAACCTCTTGGTACACGGTGTTCAATCAGCTGACCCTCGGCATTAGCTCAAAAAACGGCAAAATATGAGGAACTATTTTTCCATTTTTTTCTCTAATACTCAGGTCAAAACGCTGATTTCACAACCTCTTTTTTTAATGAAAAATATGGCTCTCATGCGCCGCTTCTTTGAATTTCGTCATTTTTTCTTCGATGAACGGATAGATTGCCGTTCCTACGATTCCAAAGACAACAAACAAACCGATCATGATCCAGATTGCTTTCGTAGCATTTGGCCAATAAATTCCTCCTGCAGATTCCCGTAACAAGTTTACCGCATGAGTAAATGGCAAGAACGGATTGATCATTTGGAAGAATTTCCCTGAGACTTGGATCGGATAGTTCCCGCCTCCGCCAGAGATCGACAGTACTAAGATGATAATAGCGATCCCTTTACCGACATTATCGAATAATGCAGCCAAGACATAGACGATCATCATGAACGCTAAGGCGATCAAGACAGCAAATGACACGCTGTAGACCGGATTTTGGACATCTACTCCTAGTAAGAAAATATTCCCTAATGTAACGATCAAGCTTTGCGCAATCGCCATTGTCAAAAATGTCAGCATACGAGCAACGAATTGTTCTCGTTTCGTAAAGTTGTTTCGGTCTTTCTTTCCTAAATAGTATTCTGTCGTAGCAACACTTGAAAGAAGAACAGCGCCGACCCACAGACATAGTGCAGTATAAAACGGGGTGCTAGCTGAACCGTTATTTGCGATTGGATAAAGCGCATTGGTTTGTAGCTCAACAGGTTGTGTAAAGAAGTCACTTTCTTTTGTTGCATCTAGTTTCAATAATTTGATGACTTCGCCTAGATCGACTTCTTGTTCGCCTTTTCGGATCGCGTCTGCTGCTTTTTGGATACCAGCTTTGATATTTGGCCAGTCATTGTTGATCAAGTCCGCAGCAGCGTTCACAGCTGTTTCGACTTCTGGCATTTTTTCATTTACTGTTGTCAATGTACCGGTGATTTCATTTTTTAGTGCTGGCCAATCATTTTGGATAAAATCAGCGGCCAATCCTAATTTTTGCTGAAGGATCGGTAATTCATTGTTGTATAGGTCTGCCCCTTCATTGATGCCATTGACGATGGTATCCATATTTCCATTCAGCATTGTATTGGCATCATGGATTTCTTGTCCAATTGCAGGCATTTCTTTTTGATATTTTTCTAAAATTGCCACTGCATTCGTTACAGTTGCTTTCGTTGAGCTGAGAAGCGAATCAAAGTCGATCTGGTCCGCTTTGCTCAGTGCGCCTTGTGCAGTCCCAATCGTATCGATGACTTGGTCTAGTAGAGAAGTGACAGTGGAACTGATTTGACCTGTATTGATACCAGCAATGATGCCATTGATATTATTAACAACGGCATCAATTTGATCTAGCAATTCATCAATAGCCTTCGTGTCTTCATTTTGAACAGCTGTGTTCAAAGCAGATAGGCGGTTTTGCAGATTGCTTAGCAAGGGTTTTAATTGATTTAGCTGATCAATAATTGGCTGCAATTTCGTATTTCCAGCACTTGTTTGCAATTTAGTCAGGAACTCGACCAGTTTATCGATTGCATTTTGTTGTTGAGATATTCCGTCAATAAAGCCGTTCAATACATTGCTGATGTTTTTCTTTTCATCATCAGTCAGCTTACCATCTTCAATAGCTGTTCTTACAGTATCTATTAACGAACCTGTCGTTGTTGCCACTTGTCCAATTGACTTCAATGTGACATCTACGCTGTTTGTGATGCTTGGTATCGCCTCTTTCAGCTGAGAGGCACCTGATTTTGTTTGGTTTGCTAGATCACTTGCCTGGTTTTCTAAATTTTTCACATCTGGCAAGATATCCTGTACTTGTTGGATGATCGTCAAGCCTTGTTTTGCTTCATCGATTCCTTGGTTCATTGTCTCTTGGATCGAAGCAAAATCACCGTCGATCTCTGCTAGTTGTTTACCGGCATTTTGGATCTCTGGGATTTTTTCTTGCAAATCAAGGATGATTTTTGCTTGGTCTTTCAATTCAGGCATTTTGTCATTCAATGCAACGACTTTTTCACCCATCTCATCTACTTTAGGGATGTAATCCACGAATTCATTTGCTTTATTCAGTTTTTCCTTGATTTCAGGTAGTTGACTTTGTAATTCGAGGACTTGTTTTGTGTAGCCGTCGATCGTGTCCAAATTTTCATCTGTTGATAAAATCATATCTTTGACTTTATTGATACTTACTAGGTTCGTATCGATGTCGTAACCTATCTCATTGAATACTTTCAATAAAGTCGAACTGGCTGTTTTGATAAATTCATTTGTGATTTGCGATTGGATCGAACTTGCTCCTTTATCGGTGATTTTCGGTGCAATCGCATTGATTTTTTCATTTACCGTATATTCGATTTTTGGTTTCTTGATATCACCACTAGTAAAACTCAGCAGATCTTCTGAGAAATCCTTTGGCAAGTAAATACCTGCGTAATACTTTCCGGAACGGACTCCGTCTTCTAATTGTTCTTTTGAATCAACGAATTGCCATCCTAATTGTTTATTTTTATGAAGCGATTCGATGACTTGCTCCCCAATGGCCACTTCTTTACCTTGAAACTCTGCTGGCTTGTCTGCACTGTAAACAGCAATTGGCAGCTCTCCAGTATTTCCATATGGATCCCATAATGCTTTGATGTTAAACCACGCATATAGCGAAGGGATGATCATGATCGCGATGATCAGAAGTGTTGCAATCGGGTTTTTGAAAATCCGTTTCCAGTCAAGCAAATATAATCGAAGCGTATTTTTGATTGACTGCATAGTTCTCCCCCTTCTTCTTTTTTCAGCTGAATTACTTTACCATGTATTTCATACTTTTTTCAATCGGCTTTTTTCAAAAAAGTCGAATTTTTGGACATATCACGGCAATTGTCTCATTGTAATCTCTTACATATTGAGAAATAATTAAGGATTACAGCCTTTACTTTATCATGAAATAAAAGGGAAAGATAATTTTATGCCAAAGTTTTTATCTATTATACGTATACGCAAAAAAGCTAAAACATTTTTTGTCTTTGCCCCCACAAAAATGTTTCAGCTTTTTTCGTTTTTTATTCCTGTATTTCTTATTTTTCGAATGACAGGATGATTTTCCCAGCAGGAGGATGTCCTTCAACTAGCTGATGTGCTTGGATGACATGCTTAAGTGAAGCAGACAGATTCATTGAAATAAAAACATGAAAGGCTCCTTTTTGGTAGGCTTTGATTATGCCAGCAAAGGCTTCTGCATCTAGATATTCCTTTCTTGGAACAAACGATTCATAAAAGCCTTCCTTTTTTTGCCGCAAATCTAGATCTGGGAGGTCATTTAATGCAACATACCTGCCGCCTGGTTTCATGATCTGGATGCCGGTTTCTCCTTTGATACTTCCTTTCGTCGCATCGATTACAAGGTCTGCCTGATCAGCAAATTGCAGACCTGGATTTGTTTTATCATAAGCAGCAAATGCTGAAGCTCCTAATTTTTTTACCTTTTCCTCATTTTTACTGGATGCACTGGTTAAGATTCGGATTCCCTTTTCATGGAGAAGCTGGATCAGACTTGACCCGACCGCACCTGATGCTCCTAGTATCATTACAGTATCTGTCGGCTGGATTTCCGTCAAATGGTTGATTAGATTATAAGCCGTAATTCCTGGCGTGACCATTCCGGCTGCTTCTTCCCAACTCATTTTATCTGGAATTTTTGCTACTTTTGCTGATGGCAACACGACTTCTTCTCCGTAAGTCCCGCCGACTGCATGGACAGCTACTCGATCACCTACATGAACAGTTGTGACATCTGAACCAATCTCTGTCACAATACCAGCACCATCATTACCTGGTACATAAGGGAATTTCAATGTTCGTATCTCTTTCATTTCTCCTAAACGCAAGGCAACATCATAAGGATTCACACTGAATGCTTTTATTTCTACACGAACATGTCCAGAACCGACTTCTCTGGGATGAGCATCGATTTCTTCAAAAACATCTTGTGCTTCTCCGTAACCGTTAATTGCAAATCTTCGCATGGTCACCATCTCCCTTTTTCTTTAAGTTTACGTTTATGCCTTTATTTTGACAAAAAAAATGTCTTTTCGTTTTGGCGCATGATTCAAAACAAAATAATTGTCTTTTTTCGCGAAACGTGTTAAATTATTTATCTAAAAGCGTAAAGATTACGATTTACGCTAATAAAAAATAATTGGAGGAATTTGTTGATGGCTAAAAAATCAAAGATTGCCAAAGCAAAAAAACAGCAAGAAACGATTGAACGCTATGCTGCTTTACGCCAGGAATTAAAAGCGCAAAAAGATTACGAAGGCTTGCGCAAACTTCCTTTAGATGCTCGTCCAGAACGATTGAAAAATCGTGATTTAATCGATGGACGCCCTCGCGGATACATGCGTAAATTCGGGATGTCCCGTATAAAATTCCGTGAATTAGCACATAAAGGTTTGATTCCAGGAGTAAAAAAAGCCAGCTGGTAATCCAAGTCTGGCTGTAATGTAAAGGAGGAGGGCGCATGGACCACTCCTTGGATCATCAAAAAAGATACGTTCACTTCTTCTAGCAGAAATGCTGGTACTAGAAGCAGACGTATCTTTTTTTACGCACAGCTGGTCCTTTTTTATATGTAAAGGCTGCATGGTTACTTCGCTATATTTATTTAGTAACAGGAGTCAGTGCTTCGATACCCACACTAATTTTCAATGCTCGGTCAACTTCTGCCATAATGGGTCGATCCAAATGGCAGACCTTTTCTTTCAATCTTGATTTATCGATCGTTCTGATCTGCTCCAACAGGATAACGGAGTCTCTTTCTATTCCTGTTCCAGTAGCTTTGATCCCAATGTGAGTCGGAAGCTTAGGTTTAGCCATTTTTGCCGTTATGGCCGCAACAATGATCGTCGGGCTAAAATGGTTACCTAGATTATTTTGAATAACCAAAACTGGGCGTGTTCCGCCTTGCTCCGATCCCACGACTGGAGAAAGATCAGCAAAATAAATATCTCCTCTTTTTACCATAGGATCCTCCTTATTCTTGATATTCTCTTGGTATCCGCTGTCCTAATCCGCAAGCCACTTCATAGTGGATCGTACCTAATTGATCTGCTATATCCTGCATAGTGATTTCTTTGTCTGCATTTTTGCCGATAAGCGTCACTTTTGTTCCGACAGGAAATTCTTGAGGCAATCGGATCATCAGTTGATCCATACATACACGCCCAATCGTTTCACAGTAGTTCCCTTCTACCAATAGAGAAAAACCCTGCATCTTTCGTGGCCAGCCATCTGCATAACCGATCGGTATCGTTCCGATCCACTCTGCTTCAGGAGTGATATATGTTTCTCCATAGCCGATTCCTTCACCTGCTGGGAGTTTTTTGACTTGAATCAATTCAGAAACCAGCTCAAGTGCTGGCTGCAATGGATAAACTTCCGGTAGTGCGTGCCCAGAGGGATTAAGTCCGTACATTGCTACTCCATAACGAATCATATTGCCGATTGTTTCATCATGCCATAAAGCCGTTGCACTATTGCTGACATGTACATATCGAGGAAGTTCGGGAAGTTTTTTCAGCACTTCTATAAAGCGTTCTTTTTGCAGATTCCAATATGTATCATCTGCCTGATCTGCTGTAGAAAAATGGGTAAATAAACCTTCCCATTCTAATACACGACTTTCTTTGATGAATGCAGCTGCCTCTTTTACTTCTTCAGGTGTACAAAATCCGATACGACCCATCCCAGTGTCTGCTTTTAGATGAATCGAAAGAGGCGTCTCTAGCTTACTTTTCTCTAAAACAGCAGCTGCTGCTTGCAACCATTCCCGTGTACCTGCAGTTACTGATAAATCATGAGCAACAGCTACAGTCAGTGCGTCGTAAGGAACCATATTCAAGATAAGGATGGGCTGAGTAAATCCAGCTTCTCTCAACTCGACTCCTTCATCTAAATTTGAAACACAAAAGCCCGAAGCTCCACCTGCAACTGCTGCCTCAGCTGTTTCAATAGCTCCATGACCGTATCCGTTCGCTTTTACTACTGCAAACAATTCTTTTCCTTGCGGAAGTCTTGCAACTTCATTTGCTACATTTTCAGTTATAGCTTTTTTATGTATCACTGCTTTCGTTGGGCGGTGCCAAGCGACAACCATCGTTTTTCCTTCTTTCTAGTCTTCCAAAATAATTTGTGCAAAAGCTGTTTCATTTGTATGAGTAATACTGACCCATACATTGCCTTCATGAGGTGAACGCGTCACAACAGGCTGACCATTTTCATTTTTTAAAATCTCGACATCTTGAAAGGTAACTTTTCCGATCCCAGTTCCCCAAGCTTTAGAGAAAGCCTCTTTGCAAGCGTAACGCCCGCCTAAAAATTCTACTTGGCGATGAAAAGGCAAGGACTGGAATAGTTTCATTTCACCAGAGGTCAAGATTCGTGCAATGAATTTTGGTTTTTCTTCGATCAGCCGAGTGATCCTAGGAAGTTCGACTGCATCGATCCCAATTCCTTTTATCATATGCTTTTCTCTTTTCAATAAATTTAGAACACTCTCATTCTACCAAATTATAACCATTTTGACACAAATAAGTCCACAAATAACAAAAATGAAAGTTTCTCTTAAAAAAGAGAAACTTTCATTTTATGTTTAATCGTTATTTGAACGGATTACAAATCCGCGTTTTTTATCATTGTGACGTTTACCGCCATCTTTTTGGCTGTTATTATTTTTGCTATAACCGCCTTTTGATTTGTTTCCACGATAATTACCGCCGTCACGACGATTACGGTTGTTTCCGCCACCACGTTTGCCATTTTTATTGTATCCTTTTTTCTGCATTGGCAATGGGCGTTCTGGTGTGATCTTCACTGGCACTGCATCAGCTGGATCTTTTGCTGTCGTTTTTAGCAAAAGTGCAACTAAATCTTGTGCAGAATATTCTTCTAATAATTTATCTGCTGTTTGCAGGTATTTATCTAGACCATTTTCTGCAAGTTTTGTTTCGATTTGTTCAACTGCAGCACCTAATTGACCTTTGAATGCTTCTTTTTCGGTTGGTGGACGTAAAGTCGTCATCCGTTTTTTCGTCAAGTTTTCAATCACATGCAAGTAGTCCATTTCATTTGGTGTAACGAAAGTCACAGACATACCGCCTTTTCCGGCACGGCCTGTACGTCCGATACGGTGAACGTAGCTTTCTGGATCTTGAGGGATATCATAGTTGTACACATGAGTGACACCTGAAATATCTAATCCACGTGCAGCAACGTCTGTCGCTACAAGGATATCTAAATGACCGCTCTTAAATGAACGCAATACGCTCATTCGTTTTTGTTGAGACAAATCGCCATGGATTCCTTCTGCACGGTAACCGCGTGCTTCTAATCCGCGTGCCAATTCGTCTACACGGCGTTTTGTACGTCCGAAGACGATTGTTAGTTCAGGTGTTTGAACATCAAACAAGCGAGTCATGATATCGAATTTTTCGTATTCTTTTGCGCGGACATAGTATTGATCGATCAAGTCAGCTGTCATTTCTTTCGCTTTGATCTTCACATGATGTGGATTTTTCATGAATTTAACGCCAATATTCTTGATAGCTGGCGGCATCGTTGCTGAGAAAAGTAATGTTTGTCTTTGATCAGGAACTTGTGAAATGATTTTTTCGATATCTTCCAAGAAGCCCATATTCAACATTTCATCTGCTTCATCCAAAACTAATGTTTGAACGGTTCCAAGTTTCAATGTGTGGCGGTTGATGTGGTCAAGCATACGTCCTGGTGTACCCACAACGATATGTGGACGATCTTTCAAGCCACGGATCTGACGGCCAATATCTGCTCCGCCGTAAACGGCTTGTACACGTACTTTTTTGTCGCGCCCTAAACGATATAATTCTTCTTGTGTTTGGATAGCTAATTCACGTGTTGGTGCGATAACTAAACCTTGTAATTCGTGACGATCTGGATCGATTTTTTCTAACATTGGTAATCCAAATGCAGCTGTTTTCCCTGTACCTGTCTGTGCTTGTCCAATAACGTCTTTTCCAGCTAATGCTAGTGGAATCGTTTCTGATTGGATAGGTGTTGCTTCTTCAAAACCAGCGCGTTCGACTGATTTCAACAATTCTGGTGATAATTCTAGTTCTTTAAATTTCAAATGAATCCTCCTATATGGTTGTTAACTGAGGATGTAGCTTTTTTGCTACCCCGTCGATTTGTTCGGTCAAAGTGTATTGTTTCTTTTTGACAGTGGCCACGCACGTTTTTATCCATTCTTAGCCCCTGTGGCACCACCGAAAAATCACTTTGCGAAGTTTAGGCATTAGAAAAGCCAAACGGGTCGCGTTCAGCTTTATCATTATTATGACATCTGGCTTCAACAAGTTGTTTCTATGGCAAAACCAGTCCAATTTCTCTTCATCTTTCGGCAATAGGTTATTCTAACATAGTTTTTCGTTTTCTGCAAGTTTACAGATTTTTATTTCATTTGCTGAAGCTGTTCTACCACTTCAAATAAGCCCATGCTGTTGCTGCCTTTTAGCATAATACTATCTGTTGCTTCAAGATTTTGTTTTACAGCATCAATCAATTTATTCTTTTCTTTTTCAAAATAGAACACAGGTAGTTGGGGGTATTTTTGGTTCAATTCTTCTTTTAGTGCATGCATTTGTTCCCCATAAAGGAAAATCATGGCGAATTTCTCAGGATCGATATGTTCACTCATTTGCGCATGCATATTTAAAGACTCTTTCCCTAATTCCAGCATATCTGCTAACACAGCGATTCTGCGTCCTTTTGTTGGTAGATTTTTAAAAGTATCTAATACCAGTCCCATGGCTGTTGGATTTGCATTATAGACATCGCTCAAAATAGCTGCACCATTTCCTGCCGTTAGCCATTCGGTTCTGTTTTGAGTGATAGAAACATGGGCGAGCCCTTGGCGTATCTCAGGTATGGACAGTCCAAAGAAGCGCCCGATCGTATACGCAATCAAAGCATTCGTTACATTATAACTTCCAGGCAGCGGGATCGTAAATGTTTCTCCTTCTACTACAAAATCGGTTTGTGCTTTTCCTTTTGCTGTCACTTCCGCATGAACATCGCCATTTCCAATACCGAATGTTGTGACTGTTTGTACTAATGTTGCCGTTAAAGGTGTCAGCAACGGTTCATCTGCGGGCACAACGAGTAATCCGTCTGGTACAAGTCCGTCAGTGATTTCCATTTTGGCTTTAGCGATTCCTTCTCGCGACCCAAGATTTTCTATGTGTGCTTCACCGATCATTGTGATTGCTGCAGCTTTTGGTTGAGCCATAAGTGAAAGTTCCGTGATTTCATTGGCGTGATCCATGCCCATTTCCAAAACGATCTTTTCTGTATCTTGGGGCATGTGCAAAATCGTGTAAGGAAGACCAATATTATTGTTGTAATTTCCTTGCGTCTTATATGTTTTGTATTTTTCAGACAAGACAGACGCGGTTAGATCTTTCGTGGTGGTTTTACCATTGCTTCCTGTAATTGCAACGACTTCTGCGCCTACTTTTTCCAAGTAATAGGTTGCCAATTGCTGCATGGCTTTCAAAGGATCTGCTACAGGAATAACTGGAAAATCTTTTGGAGCTTGTTCAACAGGCAAGCTCCAAAATGAAGCAGATGCTCCGTTTGTGATCGCTTGCTGGATAAATTCATGTCCATCTCGCGTACCAGCAAGAGGAACGAATAAACTTCCTTCGGTTATCTTCCGGCTGTCAAATTCGACATTGGTAATCTTTGTTAGTGCAGAGCATTCGCTGCCCACGGCTTGTGCAATTTCTTGTATTGTTAGATTCATTGAGATCTCTCCTAAAAAAGGTTGTGAAAAAAGCGTTTGGTCTAAACGGCGGGTCCGTATGACTCTCACTTCCAAGTAAATTTCTCTATTCGTATTTAGAAGCTAGAATGAACGCGGCTACGCGTTCACTCCAGCTTCTTCCTTTATTTTTTCTTTATTCATTTTTTTCAAAAAAAGATTGACGCTGATGGTATCGATTCATTCCTAACTGGATCAGTTCTTCAATCAGATCGCCGTATTTCAAGCCCATGTTTTCCCATAAAAGTGGGTACATACTGAACTCCGTAAATCCTGGCATAGAGTTTAATTCATTCAGGAATAATTCATTTTTATTTGTCAAAAAGAAATCACACCGGCTCAATCCGCTTCCGCCTAACATCGTGTAAGCTAACTTCGCGTACTCTTGTGCTTTTTGATAAACTTCTTCTGGCACTTCGGCTGGAATCTGCATTTCGATTTTATTATTGATATATTTTGCTTCATAATCATAGAATGCTACGTCTTTTACGACTTCACCAGGCAAAGTCGTCCGAACGTCTTCATTTCCTAATACAGCAACTTCGATTTCGCGCGCTTCAATTCCTTGTTCAACGATTGCTCGAGAATCATACTGATAGGCTGTTGCTAAAGCATTTTGCAGCTCTTCTCGGTTTTCTGCTTTTGTAATGCCGACACTAGAACCCATATTCGCCGGTTTGACAAACATCGGATAAAGCAAAGAACCTTCACATTGATCAAATACTTTTTTAGGATTTTCTTTCCATTGATTCTTAAGTACTGGTACATAAGGAACTTGCGGCACACCAGCAGCTTGTAAAATATACTTGGTCATGATTTTATCCATGGCACATGCACTGGTCAATACGCCTGCGCCGACATAAGGCATATTCAATGTCTCTAAGAAGCCTTGGATCGTTCCATCCTCCCCGTTTGGCCCATGTAAAACTGGAAAAACGATGGCTCCTTCTTCTTTGATTTCGCCCGGATTGATCACTTTTCCTGTAAAGCCTTCCTCTGTCTGTCCACTTGGGTCCCATGAAAGATGCAAGACATCTTTGCTGGCAGGTTTTTCTGTTAGTAATGGACCTTTGACCCATTGTCCTTCTTTTGTAATAAATATGAGTTGAACTTGGTAATAATTATAATAAATGGCATTTAAAACTGAAAATGCGGAAAGAATGGACACTTCATGCTCTGCGCTGCGTCCGCCATATAGTAAAGTAATCTTCAAAAGATTGTCCTCCTGTATTCTAAATCGTTCAGTGATTTACTCTCATATTTTAGCACAAAACAAAAATAAACGAATAACTTATTTATAAAAAAACGAGTTGGTTCCTAAAAGAACAAACGTCATTTATTTTTTGTCAGCTAGATTATTTGTCCCGTTTTTTATAAAAAGTTATGATAAAGAAAAGGAGGGATGATGATGGCGCAAACAAATCCACGTAGCCGCTTGGCAGAAATCATTCGAGTGTTCATCAATTACAATGTAGTGCCAAACTTTGTACAGCAAAAAAATCCCGAACAGGTAAAAAAAGCCTTTGAAGAACTAGGCCCCACCTTCATCAAGATAGGACAGATGCTTTCTGTTCGAGAAGATTTGCTTTCTTCTGCCTTCACTCAAACATTCAAAACATTACAAGATAGTGTACCTAGCGACACATTTTCAACGGTCAAAAAGACGATCGAAACAGAACTTTCTCTTTCATTATCAGATATATTCGATGATTTTTCCAAATCGCCTTTTGCCTCTGCTTCTATGGGGCAGGCTCATCGTGCCAAGCTGAAGAACGGTGACTCGGTCGTCGTTAAGATCCAACACCCTAACATCGCCGAAGAGATTCGACTTGATCTTCAACTATTTGAACGAGCAATCCCTTTGATCAAATACATTCCTGAAACTAGCGTAGTTGATCTAAAAGGGGTACTCCAAGAAGTAAAACGTTCCTTGATCAATGAAATGGACTTCTTAAAAGAAAGTCAAAATGGCGAACAATTCTATCAAAAGAACAATGGCTGGAAAGAGATCCGCAGCCCCAAGATTTATGACGCTTTTTGTTCGAAAAAAGTGATCGTGATGGAAGAAATGTCTGGTAAAAACTTGAATCATTTAATGAACGCCGAAAACAAAACTGAAACTTTTATCACTGGAATTCAAAACAAGCAGCTGAAACAAGAAGTTGCAAAGCTTTTAGTTGAGAACTTTATGAAACAGGTATTTGATGATGGTTTTTTCCATGCTGATCCTCATCCAGGGAATCTGCTATTCCATGTACTAACAAAAGAAGAACAGACACGAGCTAGCCAAAAAACTGAAACAGTCCATGAAAAAGAGTTCGGTTCCTTTACTTTTCGAGCCTCTACTTCTACAGAAGACCCTGTTGCGCCATATACCGTCAACTACATCGATTTTGGTATGATGGGGCATCTTTCTGCAGGACTTAGGCAAAAACTCACACAAGCCGTTTTAGCGCTGTATACAAAAGATGCTTATCGAATCGAAAAAGCGGTCCTTCGACTTTGTCAGCAAGAAGGCTCGTTTGATGAAAGTCGGTTCCACCAAGAACTGACAAGTTTTCTTGAACAGTATTATGATTCTCCTATTGATGAAATCAACTTGCAAGAAGTATTCACACACGTCGTGACGATTTGTCATCAAAATAATCTGCAGTTCGATCGTGATATCACGCTTTTGCTGAAAGCATTTGGGACATTAGAAGGGGTGATCCGCGTCCTTGACCCTGAAGTTTCCCTCATGGAAGTCGCTTCGCCTTTTGCCCAACATTATTTTCTCACTCATCTGGATGTAGAAGATACATTGAAACAAAGCGGATTAGACTTATTGGAAGGGATGAAGGCTGCGCCTAAGATCCCTCAACAGCTCCACCATCTATTAGAAATGTGGACTTCGGGACAAGGAAAAGTCAATTTGGAATTGAAAAAGCAAGACAAATTATTGAGCAGGATCGAAAGTATGATCAATCGGCTTGTTTTCGGTATGATTTTAGCTGCATTGATCGTAGGGTCCTCCCTGCTTGTCCAAGCAGCACCTGTAGAAAACGCAGAGGTCGTTTCCTTATTAGGGATATTTACGTATGCTATTGCCGCATTCGTCATTATTTTTTTGGCAATCGATGCATTGATCCAAATGTATAAGAAGAGGAAAAAGTAGAAAAAGGTTGTGACAGAAAGAATCAGCTTCAAGAAATAAGAAGGGATTTTGCATAAATTGTTTCTCAAATTTTTGTGAAAATTCGGCTTATTTTTCGAAGAAGCTACTTCTGAAGCACCGAGAATAAAAAATGTGAAAAAGCTGTTCTGCACCCAGTAATAAGAACAATCAAAAAGGAACATGGAACACATTTATCCTGTTTCCCTGTTCCCTTTTTGATGTATTCAAGCATAAATAAAATACCTTCGTTACCTACTATCTTCTGTACTTGGTAAACCTTGGTCAATTGCCTTTTTTAACGCTTGACGAAAAGACATATGATCTTTCTCCGTAAAGGGTTTTGGACCCTTTGTCCTTATGCCAGCTTTTCTTAACTTTCCACTATGATAACGTTGTTCTAGAAGCGTGCCGATATTCGCTTCGTCAAATTCTTTTCCAGAGTGATGGAACACTCGCACACCCTTCGGCAATACAAGTGAAGCTAAACCATAATCTTGCGTGATCAAAAAGTCATTCTTCTTAACCATACCGACGATTTTATAATCCGCACTATCAGCTCCGCGGTCTACGTAGACGATTTGGACATGATTAGCGTATTCTTTGGTCGTATAATGGTCCACACTGGTTACGATAATCACGTCGAGACCATAGGATTCTCCTAATTTTATGACATCTTCTTTTACTGGAGAACCATCTCCATCAATGAATAGCCTCATTCTTTTTCGCCTTCTTCCATAAATGATAAACAGTTACTAATCCGCTCAGTAAGAGACCAACATTGATCCATTTTGCCAAGATAAGCAGTTGTACACTTTCTATCGGCACTGATTCATGGTTCAGCGTGATCAATAATAGATGGATTGGCTCTCCCATTTCTTTTGCTAAAATAAACAAAAGCGTCATCAATAAAAACTGGTGGATCACACTCCCTTTATTTTGAGTAGTATACTTGACAACGATCCGGCGATCCATTGGAATAGCTGCATCAGTTTGATAATATTCCTTATTTAGCCAGCTGCCTGTTACTACGTGCCAGAAACTAAGCAGAAAGACACCTATCGCAAAACCATTTGGAATCAAGAGGACCAATAAAGAAGAACTCAGTCCAAGCAATTGCATAGCCAATGGAGACCATGATAAACGTTTCAAAATCCATGGTCCGACTATTTTTGCTGCAATCAATCCTGCTGCATAAGGCAAATACATAAAAATCGAAAGTTTTTCTAATCCGTACAGTATGCCAACATAAAAACTGCTAAACAAAAAAAGGAAATTCCCTAGCATTCCATTTAGAAAAGTAAACAGATTTAGCCAGCTTGGCAACTTCCATTCCTTCTTCTGGTGTCCTAAAACAAACACGAACAAGATGAACAGCAGCAAGAAACCATAAATAGCAAGATCAAAAAGCCTTTCATCGAATAACAATCGGGCATTTCTCAAAAGAAACAATAAGCCAAAGAATATCAAAAATAAAACAAGCTCTCGCGTAGCTACCAGATTTCTTTTGATGTCTTTGAAATCAAGTTCGTAACGCGGATAATGACTAACCGTATGGTAGGCCATAACGTAAAAAAGTGTATAAATAGTAAAGCTTGCTGCAATCTGAGTCGGTGCAGGCAACTCAATCGCTTGATACAGGAGAAATAGCCAGATAGCTGCAAATAAGTACTTTTTCCCATCCATATTGATAAAACCTTGCGTCTTTTCGTGAAAATTGACCGTGGTATTAGCAGGTACAAGCCATGCTGCACTCAGCCCTAGCAAAACACTTGAAAAATAAAATAAAGGAAAATAAAATACGCCTAATATTCCAAGCAATGAACCAGCACCACCAATCAGCAGAGCGATCATCAGCAACGTGTAACTATCTAGACCAAATCGTAGACTGTTGACTAAAAATAGTCCAGTCATCCGAAAGGCATAAAACAGCGTAAATGGCAAAATCGTCAGCCAATTATGCGAGTCTGTTAGTCCCAAAAATAAAAGATAAGGAATAAAAATAACCGTGTTACTTAAGATAAAGGGCGTTGTTTGTGTAAAATTACGCCCAAATCGTTTGAGTTTTTCGAACATGACAATGGCTCCCTTAAACAGTCTTATAACTAATCTGCTCTTCGATTTTAGCATTAAAGGGGAAATAAACCAATTTTACAGAATATATTCTTGTAAAAAAAATGCAGAAAGAAGCATAAGCTTCTTTCTGCATTTTTACGGTACTTGATTACTCAAGCAGACAAGCCCTTCTCCACAAAAGTCTTGCCCGACACCCCTGCATCCGGCAGGTGATAAAGATAGAAATCAATTATCCTGTGCCTCCAAAATCAATTAGGAGCTCTGTAAACCAGAGTCCTTCTCGACCCGTCGCATAAATTTACTTTAACACAGTTCCTATGTTTATGCGAGAGCTTTTTTCATTTTATAATCGACCATTTGAAATCCTTGACCGATATCTGAAATAAGTTCTTCTGTAATCTCAAATCCTTCATGCTTATAAACCTCGATTGCTTGATGATTTCCCTGGTTCACTCGCAAAAAGATCTCTCTTTCCTTTGTTTGCGCAGCAAGTTCTTCATACCAGCGAAAAACCGAAGAAGTCAATCCTTGGCCACGGGCTTTATTCAGCAAATATAATTTACTTAAATAGATTTTACCTTTTATCTCTTCATAAGCAGTGTAACCGACAGTCTTTTCTTCGCTTTTTAATAAAAAGTAGGACACACCTTCTGTCAGTTCTTTTTGAATCTGTTTTTTTGACTGATAAGTTTTCAGCATGTAATCCACTTGTTTTTGACCAATGATCGGTACAAAAGCTTCCGGCCATACTTCTTGTATGACTGCCATCAGCTCATCCAGTTCATTTTCTGTTACTTTTATTTTTTCCATACACCCACGTCCTTTTTTACATTATAAATGACCTTGCGCTTGATGGAATAAAAAGAGCATGATCATGCTATACACACCTACCGACCATGGTTTCAAGAAAATCACAATCTGCATAAATTCCCTAAAAGATAATTTCGTCAAACCAGCTACTAGACAGATCAAGTCGTCTGGCGCAAAGGGAAGCAGCAAGGTAACGACTAGTACTTTTTTGATATCTTTCGTTTTTCTTGTCAGCAATTCATCAAATTTCTGATACTTTTTTGGCGATAAAATAAGCTGGACAAAGGCTACGCCATAGTAACGGACAAGTAAAAATCCGATTGCTTCCCCAATCACTAGGCCAATACAACTATATAAAAGCCCAAATCCATTGCCAAACATCAGCATGCCCGCTACTGAGGAGATCCCTCCCGGCAAAATAGGAATGATCACTTGGATCACTTGCAGCAGAACAAATATCATCACTGCATACTTGCCAAATTGCTGGATAAACGCTTGCAAAGATGTGCTCGATCGAAAAATCCCATGATGATAAGCATAAAGAATCAACACAAAGAAAAAAAACAGACCAATAATGGGCATGATCTGAAGACATTTTTGTAAAACTGATCCTTTTTTAGACATCTATATTCCCCACATCTTTTTTCATTTATTAAAACTGCCTCCTTAGGGGGTGCGACAAAAGAGCTTCTTCAAAAAAATAAGACGAAATCTCACACAAATTCGAGAAATAATTTTGTAAGTTTCTTCTTATTTATTGGATCTGACCACTTCTGTTACAACCTCTCGTTAAACGGTGTTCAAAAGCTTGCATCTACGATAATAAGCCCAACCCAACGAAAAACGTGAGGAGCTGTTTTATTTGGATGCTCTTATCGCTTAATGCAAAGACAGCTTTTTTACAACCTCTACTTCACGGTGCTCAATCAGCTGACCTTCGGTATTAGCTCAAAAAACGGTAAAATATAAACAGCTATTTTCCGTTTCTTCTTTTAATACTCAGGTCAAGATGCTGTTTTCACAACCTCTTGTTATAAATAAAAAAACAGTTGGCTGGTGACTGTTCAAAAAGCAGAATCCTTGCTTTTCAAACGGTCGCAGTCCGTTCAACTGTTTCGCTGCGCACTATTTATGGTTTAAGAAACTAGCTACTTTTGTTGTAATCAAATCAATAGCAACGTGGTTTTCTCCGCCTTCTGGAACAATGATATCCGCATAGCGCTTCGTTGGTTCGATAAATTGATGATACATCGGTTTAACAACTGTCAAATATTGTTCGATCACGGAGTCCAATGTGCGTCCCCGTTCTTCCATATCCCGTTTGATACGACGAATGATACGAATGTCATCATCTGTATCTACGTATACTTTGATATCCATCAAGTCACGCAGACGTTCGTCTTCTAAAATCAGGATTCCTTCTAGAATGATCACTTCTTTTGGTTCCTGAATGATCGTTGCCTGACTTCTTGTATGCGCTACATAGTCATACACGGGTTTTTCAATGGCTTTATAGTTCAGTAAGTCGCCTACATGCTGAATCAGCAGATCATTATCAAAGGCAAATGGGTGATCGTAATTTGTGTTCAATCGTTCTTCAAAACTCAAATGGCTCTGATCCTTGTAATAAGAATCTTGTTCAAGCATCATGATGGAATGGTCCGGGAAGTTGTTGAAAATCGCACGGCTGACACTTGTCTTTCCGCTTCCGGATCCACCCGTCACACCAATGATAATTGGCTTGCTTTTTGTCATTGACTAAAACCTCTTTCGTATCCGTTTTTTCATTCTAATCTATTATAGCGAAAAAACACGAAAATGCTATATTTTTCTGAAAATTAATCCTTTTCAATTTCCAATAATGAATAAAGTTCCTCTAATGAATCGATTCGATAAGTAGGCTGGATTTCTTCGATTTCTGGTAATTTATTTCTATTGAACCAAATCGTATCGATCCCTGCCATATTTCCTCCTTTGATATCAGAAGTCAAAGAATCACCAATGATCACAGTTTGCTTTTTATCAAAATTAGGAATGTGGGAAAAGACATGATCAAAAAATTCTTTCATCGGCTTTTGCGCTCCGACAGCTTCTGAGACAAAGATATCCTTGAAGTAATCAAGCATTCCTGCATCTGTTAATCGCCGATGTTGCGTGTGCGACACACCGTTCGTCACAATATAAAGTTCAGCATGCGGATGGACCTTTTTCAGGATTTCTAGACTTCCTGGAACAAGATCATGACCTTGGTTCAAGTAGTGGCGGTAGCGTTTTTCCATTTGATCACTATCTACTGTTTTCCCAAATTGCTGGAAAAGTAACCCAAAACGACTGCCTATTATTTCTTCTCGTGATAGTCTGCCTTTTTCAAACTCCTGCCATAAATGATGATTCAAAGCCTTATAGCTGGTTTCGATTTCTGGTGTCAATGTGATTCCTTGTTCTGCAAACAAAGCACTTAAAGCATTGGCTTCAGTTAATTGAAAATCTAACAATGTATCATCTACATCGAACAATAAAGTTTTATATTTCATCTTTTTGACCTCCTATTTAAAATAAATACTTAACTTTTTCATCTCTGCTAATGTCAACGATCGATACTCGCCTACTCCTAGCTGTTCATCTAATTCCAATGGTCCCATGCTTAGCCGTTTCAATGCGGTCACTTTCTTTCCTTGGGCTAAGAACATCTTTTTGACTTGATGGAATTTTCCTTCTTGGATCGTCAATAAAACCGTACTTTGGTGCTTGTCTGCTTTGAGTATTTTTAAATCAGCCGGCTTACATTGATACCCATCAGCGAATACGATTCCATTTTCAAATGCTGTTACGTCTGCTGATGTCACCCTTTCGTTCACAACTACTTGATAAGTCTTTGAAACCTTTTTTTCTGGAAGTAGCATTTCATATCCCAATTGTCCATTCGAAGTGATCAGCAATAGTCCTGTTGTATCTCTATCTAGTCTTCCCACTGGATATAATGGTTGGAAACGATCGGCACTTGCAATCAGATCGATTACTGTCGTCTTTTCTGGATCTGATACAGCTGTAACAGCTTTTTCAGGTTTATTGAGAAGATAATAGGACTCATTTGTTTCTAAGTGTTCACCTGCTACTTCGATTTGATGCAGTAAACTATCTACATTTCGATTTTGTCGAAATTCGACTGTGCCATCTATCATCACTTGCTTCAAAGCAAACAGCCGCTTCATTTCCTTGCGTGTCGTTTCTAATTTTTCTTCTATTAATTTATCTAAACGCATGCTGTTTCCTTTCTTATTACTACTAATTAATTATACCTTGAATATTCTTGCTTGCAAATACATCATCATAGTTATTCCTTGACTTAATTAACAGTTCACGTTACGGTTAAATAGTAAAGTGAATTGGATTTCTCATACACAGCGTAATGACCTGGTGGAGAAAAGTTGAATCCTGACTTTCTAAGGGGAGATGCGCGCATCTCTCCTTTTGCGCTTTTTTAAGCGCCCTGCCTTCGATGATGTGCACGAGATTAGCCTTTAGAATTCACTTAAATAAAATCTGTCCGTTACCAA
The DNA here is from genome assembly GCF_035727065.1 of Enterococcus sp. E4-223. NCBI lineage: Bacteria > Bacillati > Bacillota > Bacilli > Lactobacillales > Enterococcaceae > Enterococcus > Enterococcus sp. E4-223. The sequence continues at coordinate 82,309 of NZ_JAPMLH010000005.1, forward strand.
AGCAGACAGTCACATTTTAAGGAGGAATTTTGGTTATGTCAGTATCATTAGAAGTAAGTAAAAGAGAAGTACGTCCCCGTTCATTAAGAAACAAACTTCGTCACGAAGGGAAAGTTCCAGCTGTTGTTTATGGGTATAAAGTAGAAAGTACCCCTATCTCATTCGATGGTTTGACACTAAGCAAATTGTTGCGTGAGCATGGAGCGAACACAGTCATCACGATGGACATCGATGGACAAAAAGTCAATACATTGGTTCACAAGATCCAAACGAACACTTTTACCAATCATTTCGAACATGCAGAATTTCTATCTGTAAACATGTCGGAAGAAACAGAAGTCGAAACAGAAGTCGTTCTTGTTGGCGAATCAGTGGGTGCTAAATCTGGTGGAGTGTTAGCTCAAAACTTGTATACAGTAGTCGTATCTGCTACACCAGACAAATTGCCTGAACGAATTGAAGTTGACGTGACAAACTTGGAATTAGGTGATTCTATTACAGTAGCCGATCTTCCAAAAAACGACGATTACAAATTCGTGACCGACAGTGAAGAGCAAATCGCTGCTGTAGTCGCTCAAAGTGAAGAAGAAGAAAGCACAGGTGAAGGTGGCGAACCAGAAGTAATCGGTTCAACAGAAGAATAATACTGAAACAATCAGGTGGTGTTAGAAGCGGCGGGTCAGCAGCTTTTAACACGCCTTTTTTTCTTTCTAATCGTTTATTTTCATATGAGGCTTCCACTTTTACAAATAGCTTTGCAAACGAAAAATCCTAATTTACCAAGCTTTTCCTCGCATACTTTTATCGTACCTTTATAAAAATTTATACTTTGAAAAAAAGTATTCAATTATTGTTGCATTTTTCCTGATTCTTTATTAGAATGAACCCTCGTTAAAGTAAGTATTTCTAGTTTATCCTATGATTGATTATAAAAATAAAAACATTCGTTGATTCGAAGGAGGTTAAACAGATGTTTGAAAGTTTTGATAGCAGCCGCAACCGTTACGCTTCAGTTGGTGTAGTATCAAGTTTGCCAGATGAATTGATTGACAGTATATGGTTTATTATTGACCTAGATCTTAAGGGAGTCATTCCATTAGAAAATATATTAACCTTTGATTTGATCGAAAATCGTGGAAAAGTGACGATGCATTTTTCTCAAGCAGGAAGCAATGTGGAAATGGATATTGATTTGCCGTTTGCCTATTCGAACCAATTTCCTGCTCAAGTATACGCCTATGATGACGGTACGAGAGAAACGATCCTTTTACCAAGTGAGATTAGACAATATTAAGGTGATAGATAAACGTGGATGTCCCTTATTTTACAGACCAGGCCAAGTTGTTGATTCTTTGACTCAATTCTTGGCTTCTTTTTATGGAGTTTCATAAATTATCATTGATTTCTAATTGGTATTCTCAGGATAAACGCTATATACTACTAACTAAATTTTAAAGATATAAGGAGTTTAAAAGATGCGCGATTTAACAAAAGGAAGCCCCGCTAAACTGATTTTGATGTTCACTGTTCCTTTACTGATCGGAAATGTTTTTCAGCAGTTCTACAATATGATCGATATGATCATCGTGGGTCAGACGCTAGGTAAAAATGCGCTGGCAGCGGTTGGTGCAACTGGAAGCCTGACATTTTTGATCATTGGCTTTGCCCAAGGTTTAACAGCTGGTTTAGCCATTATTACCGCACAACGTTACGGTGCAAAAGATTATCGGGGTCTGAAGAAAAGTTTTGCTGCTAGTGTTGTCATTAGTCTTGTCGTCACTGTGATTTTAACTGTCCTAAGTCTCCTGTTTATTCGTCCGATGCTTCAATTGATGCAAACTCCTCCTGAAATACTTGATCAAGCACAAACATTTATTTCAATTATTTTATTAGGGATCTTTGCATCAGTCAGTTTCAATTTGCTTTCTAATGTCATTCGCGCACTTGGTGACAGCCGCACACCACTATTCTTTCTGATCATTGCGGTCATCATCAACGTCGTACTTGATTTGATCTTTATTATCTATTTTGGCATGGGTGTAGAAGGTGCAGCTATTGCTACAGTAATCGCACAAGTTTCTTCCAGCGTACTGTGTCTAGTGTATATCAAGAAAAAAATGCCTTTGTTACAGTTACGCAAAAAAGATTTCAAATTTGAAAAAGAAGAGTTTGCTGTACACCTAAACGCTGCTTTGCCAATGGCGTTTCAATCTTCGATCATCGCTGTTGGTGCTATCGTGTTACAAGCAGCACTAAATAGTCTAGGGACAGATGTCGTAGCTGCTCAAGCCGCTGCTGGTCGTATCGACCAATTTGCAAATCAGCCGATGATGTCATTTGGTATTGCAATGGCAACTTTCACTGCACAAAACTATGGTGCGAAAGAATATGGCCGAATCTTGCAAGGGGTACGTCAAACTTTATTGATGAGTGTCGGATTTAGTCTCTTAGCAGGTGCTATCGTCATTTTCTTCGGTCATTTCTTTGTTCAATTGTTTGTTAGCCCATCAGAAACACGTGTATTTGAATTAGCACAAACCTACTTCAATATCAATGGGTCTCTTTACTGGATCTTAGCAGTCCTGTTCATTTTACGCTACACACTTCAAGGGCTTGGACAAAGCAAGATCCCTACGATCGCCGGTATGATGGAATTGCTTATGCGTTCTTTTGCAGCTATCGTTCTTACAGGAATGTGGGGATACCCAGGAGCAGCAGCAGCTTCTCCTTTAGCTTGGATCGGTTCTGTTGCCGTGTTGCTTTACTCTTATATGCGTTCGATGAAACAATTGAAACACATGGGTGAAGAGGAACATTTCACATTAGAACATGCAGAAGCAAGATAGCCTTGATTAAAAGAAATCGTTGCGGCTAAAAATGAAAACTTTTATTGAAAATATCTTCTTCGTTTACCGAAAACAGGTTTTTTAGATAACAAAAAGGCTGTGACAAAAAATGTCACAGCCTTTTTTCTTTTATTCTGTTTTTCTTTCCGTGGACTCTACTTTGAAATAATCGATATGTGCATGCTGGTATTCTAATACCGTGAAACGGAATGATGCAATCTCAATGATTGTTCCTGCTTTTATTTCTTTATATCGGCTAGAAGCAAAGCCCGCAAGTGTAGTAAAATTCGTTTCTTCAAACTCTGGAATCTCTACATGAAAATAACGCTGGAAATCATCTAATGTTAGTTTGCCGGAGATGATATAAGAGCCATCTGACTGTTCCGCTATCAATGCTTCGTCCAAATCTGTCTCATCTCGGATTTCCCCGACAATTTCTTCCAAAATATCTTCAATCGTCACTAAGCCGCTTGTCCCTCCGTATTCATCTTTTAAGATAGCAATATGCTTTCCCTTTTTTCGCATGATCGTCAATAATTTTTTTATAGGGATCGTTTCAGTTGTTACGATCGGCTCTTCAATCAACTGTTCTACTGTCAGCTGGTCATCTTTATAAGATTGCTTGATCAAATCTGGCAAGGTGACATAACCTAAAACATTGTCTTTTGATTCTAAGATAACCGGATAGCGAGTATGTCCTTGTTCAATCGAAGCTTTTATCGCTTCTTTGACGGTTTCTGAAGCTTCGAATACTTGCATGGACGTACGGTCTACTTGTATATCTTTTGCCAAGGTATCATCAAATTCAAACACGTTTTCCAAATAATGATATTCTTCTTTGGTCAACTCTCCTTTTTCATAAGAATTCAATGCGACTAATGTCAGCTCTTCTTGAGACAATGTCTCTTCTCCTTCAGATACGAGACGCACACCTAATAGCTTCCCTAGCCCTGCAGCTGAATGATTCAATACCCAAATAAAAGGAAACATTACTTTATAAAAATAATGAAGTGGTTTAACTACGAACAAGACGACCTTCTCCGTATTGACGATACTATAGCTCTTAGGAAGCAGTTCGCCAATAACCACATCGATATACGTAACTAAAATAAATCCCAGCGCCACAGAGATTGTACTGCTAATAGCCGAACTAAAAGGTAGTTTACCGATCACTGGTTCTAGTAAAGCCGCGACAGATCCTTCACCGACCCACCCGATGATCAAACCGGTTAGCGTAATTCCTAATTGACTAGCTGATAAATAGTTATCTAAATGGTGTGTAACATGAAGAGCTAGCTTGGCGTTCTTTACATTTTCCTTTTCTAGTTGTTCCAATCTTGATCGTCTGATTTTCACTAAAGCAAATTCACTTGCTACAAAAAATGAAGTAATTGCAATCATCAAAAATAAAATAATGAAATTGATAACCATATTCTCCCGCCTCTCTCTTTTTCTATTGTACCCTTTTTCTACAAAAAGATTGAAAATAATGCGTATTCATATTTAGGAATAAAAAAGGAGATGCGGCATTTTTCAGCCACATCTCCTTATCACTTCAAAATCATTGCGTTACTTGTTGCTAAACAGCTTTTTCATGACCTCTGATAAAAACGGTATTCAAAAGCTTGCATCTGCGGCATTAAGCCCAAACAGATGAAAAACATGAGAAGCTGTTTTTATCTGCTCGTTCTTACTGCTTGTTGCAGTACAGCTTTTTCATGATCTCTGATAAACGGTGTTCAAGTAGCTGACATTCGACATTAGTTCAGGTCAAAGCGCTACTTTCACAACCGCTCTTTCAACCATGTTTTCCGAGTATTTCCAATGATAAGCGGAACAGTTTCATGTTTTACTTCGCTGTACTCTAGCCCAAACCATGTTTCTGGCGAGGTAGCGATTTTTTTGATTGCCAGTTTTGCCTGCATGATTTGACGTTGCCATTTTCCTAGAGTTGTCACATTGGAAACTACTTCATCAATCAGGACAAATTGGAAATCACCAACTTCTCGCCCTGGTGTCAGAGAGTATCTTTGTGGCTGTTTTGGCAAACGGCCTTGTTTCATCAAATCATGGATGACTTGGCGAACATATACGTTGATTTCCTGTTGAACCCTGAAACCTAAGAACAGATTCACTTGGACAATAAAATCAGTGTCCATCATATCTACTTGATATTCTTTCGTATATGGCTCATCCGTTACTTCCACATGAACAAACCAATAGACTCGTGCTCTTTTAGGCCGTTTATCTAAAATCGAATAGATGAACTGTCGGCCAACTTTATCTTCAGCCATATCAGGAACCAAGAAGACCACATTTGTCTGATAGATTGGTAAAGAAGTATCATCACGTAATTCTCTAAGCTGCGGGATATAATCTCTCAAAGACACATCCTCGGTTGACGATTCGCGAATAATGTTCCCTTGTTCCCAAATAAACATCACGACTAAGATGATCAAACCAATCAGAACGGCTACAAAACCGCCTCGGAAGAATTTGACAACACTTGAGATAAAGAAAACGACTTCTATCGCACCGAAGAAAAAGGTAACTAAATATGCAAGCCAACGAGAATGCCCATTTTGGATAAGATAAAAGTAAAGCAGTGCTGTTGTCATCAACATCGTCACAGTGATCGATAGACCGTAAGCAGCTTCCATATGATGAGACGTTCGGAATGCGACAACCACTAGAGAACAGGCGATCCATAAAATCAGATTGACTGCTGGGATATACATTTGCCCAATACTGTTCCCAGGATACATGATCTTTAACCGAGGCAGCAGTTTCAACTTGATTGCTTCTGAAACTAGCGTAAACGAACCTGTAATCAATGCTTGCGAAGCAATGACTGCAGCGACTGTTGCAAAAGCAACGCCGATCACGATCCAACTTTGAGGCATCATTTGGAAGAATGGATTCAGGTTCTTGATTTGCTGCGCTTCAGGGTTTTGATAAACATTCAACAACCACGCAGCCTGCCCAAAATAATTGATAACCAAACAAATTTTGACGTAAGGCCAGCTCAGACGAATATTTCGTTTGCCGACATGTCCAAGATCGGAATAAAGCGCCTCTGCACCTGTCGTAGCCAGGAAAATATTTCCAAGAATGAACAAGCCTAATTTGTTATCTGCACTAAAAAGCAGCTGGATAGCATAATAAGGATTCAGTGCACGGATAACTGTCCAGTCTTGACTGAAGTTCATTAATCCCATTACGCCTAAAAAAGTAAACCAAGCGAACATGATTGGTCCGAATGCTTTTCCGACAATATCTGTACCAAAGCGTTGGACCATGAATAAAACAAAAATAATAACTAAAGTGATAATGACGATCACGTTCTGGTTATTACCGAACCGGTCAAAAAACTGCGGAATTCCTCGCAAGCCTTCAATCGCAGTCGTTACCGTCACAGCAGGGGTCAATACCCCATCTGCTAGTAAGGCAGCTCCTCCGATCATTGCAGGAATGATCAAATATTTCCCACCTTTTCGGACAAGTGTGTAGAGTGAGAAAATTCCACCTTCACCATGGTTATCTGCATTCAATGCAATCACGACATATTTGATTGTTGTCAGTAGAGTCAATGTCCAAAAAATCAATGAGACTGATCCGATAACAAAATCAGGATTGATTCCTGACAATCCGCCATTATCTTCAACAATCGATTTCATAACGTAAAGCGGACTTGTCCCGATGTCTCCGTAGACGACTCCCATCGCTACAAGCAGGCCAGCCATTGATATCTTTTTGGTATTGTGCGTTGTTGCCACGTTTTTCCCTCATTTCTTGTTATATGGATATCCTTTAGGTAAGCTTGAATGATAGATGATATTCTTATCCATGACACCAGCTTTCCTAAATTGCTTCTAATTATCCAAGTAACACACTGAAGTGTCAACTTATTTGAATAAAATTATTCTTTCTTTGGACGTTCTCTGATACGTCTTGCCACAAATGAATAAAGAGCAAGGCAAAAAATTGCACCCAATAATGCTGGTATCAAATAAAAACCGCCGAGTTCCGGTCCCAGTGGTCCTAGTAAAAATTCGCCGAGCCAACTACCTAAAAAACCGATAATGATATTTCCAGATACGCCTCCCGGGACTTCCTTTCCTAAAATTGCGCCAGCTATCAAACCTAATATACCGCCGATAAATAACGACCATAAAAAATTCAGCATCTCCTTTCCCTCCTTTATCCATATTTCTCACTTTTATTTTACGCTTTATTCAGAAGGACTCCAAAAATATGCGCCAAGAAACTCCAGAAAAAAAGAAGTTGTAACAAAAGTGTTCAGCTTATTTCCGTAGAAGCTGCTTCTGGAACACCGTGAATCAGAGGTTGTGAAATCAGCGGTTTGACCTGAGTATTAGAGAAACAAACGGAAAAATAGTTCCTCATATTTTGCCGTTTTTTGAGCTAATATCGAGGGACAGCTGATTGAACATCGTTTATTGGAGAGGTTGTAAAAAAGCTGTTCTGCATCAAGTAATAAGAACAGCCAAGTAAAAACAGCTCCTAATGTTTTTAACTTGGCTGAACTTATTACCGCAGATGCAAGCTTTTGAACGCCGTTTATTCGCAAAAAAAGGACTGTGACACGGCTTTTGTCACAGTCCCCTTTTTTCGAATAATTATTGTCCCCCTGTCACCTTCACGATCACAAGTACATTATTCCTATGAATTAAATTATTTTTCTTCATTTTTCGTTGAACCATCTTCGTTCAACATTGCTTTTCTTGACAGATTTACGCGTCCTTGTTTATCGATTTCAGTTACTTTCACAAGGATCTCATCACCTAGTTTAACAACATCTTCGACTTTATTGACACGATCGTTTGCTAATTGGGAAATATGGACAAGTCCATCTTTTCCTTTGATCAAGTTGACGAATGCACCGAATTTTTCGATACGGACAACTTTCCCTAGATAAACTTCACCAACTTTGACTTCTTTGGTCAAATCTTCGATGATCTTGATAGCTTTTTTGATCATTTCTGCATCAGCTGAAGCAATACTTACTTTTCCGTCTTGATCGATATCGATTTTCACACCAGTTTCATCGATGATTCCGTTGATCGTATCGCCGCCTTTACCGATAACATCTTTGATTTTAGCAGGTTCGATCTGGATCATTTCGATTTTTGGTGCATATTGGCTTAATTCTTCACGTGGAGCAGCAATCGTTGAAGTCAATTCTTCTAAGATTTCCATACGTGCTTGTTTTGCTTGAGTTAATGCTTCAGTTAGGATTTGTTCTGTGATTCCTTGAATCTTGATATCCATCTGTAAAGCAGTGATACCATCTTTTGTACCGGCAACTTTAAAGTCCATATCGCCAAGATGATCTTCCAGCCCTTGGATATCAGTTAGGATCGTATAGTTTTCACCATCAGAAACAAGTCCCATCGCAATACCGGCGACTGGTGCTTTGATTGGTACACCTGCATCCATCAATGCTAATGTGCCAGCACAGATACTTGCTTGGGAAGAAGAACCATTTGATTCCAATACTTCTGCTACTAAACGGATCGTATAAGGAAATTCTTCTTCTGAAGGGATTACTTGTGCTAACGCACGTTCACCTAATGCGCCATGTCCGATTTCCCGACGCCCTGGAGAGCCTGCACGTCCTGTAGAACCAACAGAAAATTGAGGGAAATTGTAGTGGTGGATGAATCGTTTGCTGACTTCCACCCCTAAACCATCAATGATTTGGTGCTCTCCTAGAGGTGCGAGTGTACAAGCTGATAAAGCTTGTGTTTGTCCTCGTGTGAACAAACCTGATCCATGTACACGTGGCAATAAGCTGACCTCTGATGACAATGGACGGATTTCATCCAATTTACGCCCGTCAGGACGGATCTTATCGATGGTGATCAATTCACGTACGACATCTTTTTCAAGATCTTCTGTGATTTGTTTAACTTCTTTCAACAAGTGATCTTCATCTTCATGACCTGCAAATTTCTCAGCATAAGCTTCGCGGATATCGATCTTCACTTGCTCGATATTATCTTCGCGAGCAAGTTTTTCTTCAGTCATTACTGCTGCTTTCATTGTAGCGTAAGAAGCATCAAAGATTTCTTTTTTCAATACTTCATCAACTTGCAGTAAAGTCACTTCCATTTTTTCTTTCCCTACTGCTTGAACGATTTCTTCTTGGAAAGCAACTAACTCTTTGATAGCGTCAAAACCAAACAGCAATGCACCAAGCATGTCTTTTTCTGAAACTTCTTTCGCGCCGCTTTCAACCATATTGATGGCTTGTTTCGTTCCGGCAACAGTCAATTCGATATCTGTTTGTTCTGCTTGTTCTACTGTTGGATTCAAGACGTACTCGCCATTTACACGACCAACTTCTACGCCTGCGATTGGGCCGTCAAATGGGATATCTGAGATTGATAGTGCTAAAGAAGAACCTAGCATTGCTGCCATAGCTGGCGAGCAGTCTGTTTCTACACTCATCACGATGTTCGTTACTTGGACTTCATTACGGAATCCTTCTGCAAACATCGGGCGAATTGGACGGTCGATCAAACGGGCAGTCAATGTTGCTTCCGTACTTGGACGGCCTTCTCGTTTGATGAAACCTCCAGGGATTTTCCCTGCTGCATACATTTTTTCTTCATAATTGATCGTTAATGGGAAAAAGTCTGTATCTTTTGCTTCTTTAGAGGCCACAGCTGCACTTAAGACTACTGTATCTCCATAACGGACTAAAACGGCTCCGTTTGCTTGTTTTGCTAGCTGACCGACTTCGATTTGTAAGGGACGGCCGCCCCATGTCGTTTTGAATACTTGTTTTTCTGACATAACTTCTCCTTTTCCTTCTCGTGAAAGCAAGACGCTACTAAACAAATGAAAACTGCCGAAAGCCGTCTTTTGAGCAGCTTTCATTTGGTTAGTAGGAGTCCATCTAGCTTGATCACGGAATTTTACTTAATTGATATACGAGTAAAAAAAGTGAGATTCATGTGAATCCCACTCTTTTTGACTAAAATTAACGACGCAAGCCTAAACGTTTGATCAATTCGCGGTAACGTTGAACGTCAGTTTTACGTAAGTAAGCTAACAAGTTACGGCGGTGACCAACTTTTTTCATTAGGCCGCGGTATGAATGATGGTCTTTTTTGTGCACGCGTGCATGTTCATTCAAGTGGTTGATTTCTTCAGTTAATACAGCGATTTGTACTTCTGGAGAACCAGTATCCCCTTCATGGCGAGCGTATTCGTTGATGATTTCATTCTTGCGTTCTTTTGAAATTGCCATTTCTTTCACCTCTTTCGATTATTCCCCTGCGACTGAGTAAAACGTTGGTGATTCGCTTAACCAAGTGGCAGGTCATGTGCCTAGAGCACACAGCTATACTTTACCTGAAACCGGGTTGAAAATCAAGTAGTTAATCATTAAGAAAAGGTAGTTTTCAAACAATCTTACTACTACTTTTCCATTTTTGTGGTAAACTATAATGCGAAAATAGACTTGAAACACAGTCTTTTAAGAAAGGGGTACATATTCCATGATTACAATGGATGATATCATTCGTGAAGGAAATCCGACCTTACGCGAAGTTGCAAAAGAAGTTTCTCTTCCATTAAGCGAAGAAGATATCTCTTTAGGAAAAGAGATGCTTGAGTTCTTAAAAAACAGCCAAGATCCAATCAAAGCTGAAGAACTACACTTACGAGGCGGTGTTGGCTTAGCTGCTCCTCAATTAGATATTTCTAAAAGAATCATTGCTGTTCACGTACCAAGTCCTGACCCAGAGGCAGATGGACCTTCTCTAAGTACTGTTATGTATAATCCTAAAATTTTGAGCCATTCTGTTCAAGATGCTTGTTTAGGGGAAGGTGAAGGCTGTTTATCTGTTGATCGAGAAGTACCAGGATATGTTGTTCGCCATGCCAAAATCACTGTGTCTTATTATGATATGAATGGTGAAAAACACAAGATTCGTTTGAAGAATTATGAATCGATCGTCGTTCAACATGAAATCGACCATATCAACGGTGTGATGTTCTATGACCACATCAACGATCAAAATCCATTTGCACTAAAAGAAGGCGTATTGGTAATCGAGTAGAGAATTGGCAGGTTCCTTCGATACTATGCTACAAGAAAGCTTTATAAAAAAGGGGAGTGCTCAAAAGCTGCACTTCCCTTTTTTATGTTTCTCCACTAATCGAAATTTAGATAGACATCTAGAAATCACAATTCCAAAAAATTCTGTGTATTGGATACGCATCTTTTCTTATTTTTTCTTATTTCTTCCATATGGGTGTTTATCTCAGAGATGATAGAATAGTTTCTAGGATAAAAAGTAGCAGCTACGATGTTATCCTTCGTAGAGAATTCCTGCTTCAGCTAGTTTTTGTTTGATGTTTTTCAGCATATGCTTTTCTGGGTAGCGGATCGTATGCAGATGGATGCCGCCTGTTAATTCGGATAACAAAGTAGCATTACTTTTTTGATAACGTCTCATAAAGGAATCGATATCTTGTGGCGTTTTGATGTGCAAAGTTCCTGCTAACTCACCGTAAAGGGGATGTTCCACAATTACATCAATGATTTCTCCACCATTTTCAACGATTAGTCTCAGTTCTTCTTCTGTTTGATCTTTTCCATGCTGGACAGCGATTTTACTGATGTGCCCAGTATTGGTTTCTTCTGTTTCGAGGATATAACCTCTTGCTGTTGCCACGATACTTTTACCTGCAGCTCGTAGTAAAGCAATATCGCCTACAATGATCTGGCGGCTGACTCCAAAAGTTTTCGCAAACTTGCTAGCACTCACTGGTTTTTCTGTATTTGCCAAGGTTTGCATGATTTGTTTTCGCCGTGTCTCTCCTTCGATCACACTTATTCCTCCTTCATTTTGTTTTGGTATTCGCGCGAGTGTTTCATCAAATCAACATACGTGTCTGTTATTGTTTCCTTATATCCCTTATTTTTCAGCAGACTAACAACTTTATCCAATACTTGCTGCTCTCTTTTTGCATCATAAACTGCTTGGTTTTCTTCTTTTTTCACTTGTCCTATTTTAGTTACCGTATCCATTCTTTTTTCTAATAAAGCAACCAACTCTCGATCGATCATATCGATCTTATGACGTAATGTTTCAAGAGACTCTTCTGTTAGTTCTTCCTCTACTGTCTTGATGATACGAGCAGGATTTCCTGCAATCACTACATTGTCGGGAAAAGATTTGGTCACAACCGAACCTGCGCCGACTACTACGTTGTCCCCTAGAGTGACACCCGGCGTGACGATAACTCCTCCGCCTAACCAAACATTATTACCGATTTTAATGGGTTTTGCGTACTCCAGACCGCTGTTACGTTTCACTGGATGTAGTGGATGCGTCGCCGTGTAAAGCTGGACATTCGGAGCGAACATGCAGTTATCACCGATTTCAATCGTGCTGACATCTAAAAATGTACAATTGAAATTTGCATAAAAATTCTCCCCAACAAATATATTATATCCGTAATCAAAATTGATAACTGGCTCCATATAGATTTTTTTCCCTGTACGGCCAAAAGTCTCTTTCAACAATTGGGATCGCAGTTCCGCTGATTCTGCTTGGTTGATGATTTGGCTTTGACTTCTTGCAAACATACGGTCGGCAACCAGCTCAGGATCATTGGCAAAATAAAGCTCGCCTGCAATCATTTTTTCTTTTTCGGTTTTGAATTCAGTCATAATCTGCTCCTAATTCTTGTATTTTTTTGAAAACAACCGCTCCGTCTTCTTGAATAAACGTATAAGGCTCCGCTAAATAAACAGGCGTTTGATTGATTACTAAGATTTTGGCTGACGGCTGGCGAAACTGTACCAGATCACAAAACGGATGAACTTGAAAACTCGTTCCAACAATGACGATCAGCTCTGCTTGGCTGACGGCATAAGCCGCCTGCTCCATGACTCCATCTTGAAACCCTTCACCATATAACACGATGTCTGGGCGTATTTGTCCTCCGCATGCTTGATGTTTGTCGCTGTGAAGATATTCTTTCCAGTCTACCGTTTGTTGACATTTTCGACAATGACATTGATACAGACTCCCATGAAAATTGACGAGTTGCGGGCTTTTAGCCTTTGCGTGCAAACCGTCGATGTTTTGGGAAACAACCCAAACATTTTTTTCTTTCGCTAGATGTGCTATTTCCAAATGAATGATATTGGGTTTTGCTTCAGGATGATAAATCTTTTTGACAAATTGATAGAATTTATCCGGTTCATTCACCATTGCTTGATGACTCAGCAAGTATTCCGGCTGCTCCATCCCGTGGTAGATTCCTGACAAAGATCGATAGTCTGGCACTCCAGAAGGTGTGGATACCCCTGCACCGGTCAAAAATGTAATTTGCTGATAAGCTAATATCTCTTTTGCTGCTTCGTCTACTGTTAATTGTTTCATGTTTTGTCACCTCACTTTCCATTATAGCCCATACTCGAACAAATTTATTGTTGAAAAGTCAGAAAAATGGGAATAAAAAAGTGTTATGGGCATTTGAGCAATTTATCACAATGTTCACTGACAAAAGAATGAAAACGTGTTACAATACTGCTGTATAAAAGTGAGGTGAATCGATATGTTACCATTCTTTATTTATTGGGGCGTTATTCTGGCTTGTATCGCCTGGTTAGCGTTAAGCGTTTATTTCTCTGTTTTTTATCTTGTACGCAAAGAAAATGGAAATCTTTGGGCTTTTGCTTTATTCAACGTGATTGCCGCAATTGTTTTAGCCATTACATTAGCCGTATATCGAACATGGGGCTGGGGAATCACCCAATACTCAAGTTTGATTTATCTAATATTAGCCATTTATGGCGTCGTTGTTCTTTTGCAAGCGATCCTAGGACGTGAGCCAAAGAAAGCGGCAGCTTAAATGATCGAGATGGAACTGGACACAGGAAATTTTCTGTTCTAGTTCTTTTTTTATTGTATTACATACATTTTTGTGTATAATTATACTATCGTTTGCAATGGATAGATGATTCACATTTTGATTGTTTTTTCGGTAAAAGTAAAGATTTCTATATTTATCAGTATTTTTTCAAAAAACAGCAGTTATAGATTGACAAAGCCTCTCGAGTATCGTAAACTTTTTTTGTATAAATAACTGAATACGAGATGCCTCAATCAATGAGGTAGAGGTCGCGAGAATCATTAACCCTGTGGAGTGAAGCAAACATGGAGAAGCAGGAATAGGGAGGATCGCCGAAATGTGCACTTTTTTGCTTGGAGTGTATGTTGGGACGCAAGTTAAGAGCTTGCGGACTGTCTTAGCAGTGATGCTAAGTTGCGCTATGTTTTGTGAGAGGTTTATCACCTTATGGAATTTTAGCGGCCTTTTTATATCTATAAATCGGTCGCTTTTTATTTTTTCAGATAAAGCTTTACCGCATTTCATCTAGACCGCTCGTGTATCATATAATCAGAAAGGAAGAAAAAAATGAAAAAAAATATGGTTTCAGTTGCCGTACTATTTGCTTTTGTCTTCTCACTATTCAGTGTGGGATCTCTGGCAAATGCAGATGAAAAAACACCGAGCGATGAGTTTCGCGTAGGTATGGAGGCTGGGTATGCACCCTTCAACTGGTCTCAACAAACAGATGAGAATAATGCCTTGCCAATTCAAGGCCAAAATAGTTACGCCGGCGGTTATGATGTTCAAATCGCTAAAAAAGTAGCAGATGGTTTAGGGAAAAAATTAGTCATCGTCCAAACGAAATGGGATGGTCTGGCTCCTGCCCTTCAATCAGGCAAGATCGACGCGATCATCGCCGGAATGAGCCCTACTGCTGAACGACGAAAAGAAATTGATTTTACCGATCCTTATTACGAATCACAATTAGTAGTAGTAGTTCAAAAAGATAGCAAATATGCAAAAGCAAAAAGTTTAGCAGATCTTTCTGGAGCAAAGATCACTGCTCAGTTAAATACATTCCACTATACTGTGATCGATCAGATACCAGATGTGCAGAAACAACAAGCAATGGATAATTTCTCAGCAATGAGAACAGCTTTAGCTTCTGGAATGATCGATGGTTATGTCAGCGAACGTCCGGAAGGTGTAACGGCAACTAGTGTGAACAAAGACTTGGAAATGCTTGAATTCAGCGGTGCAGATGGCTTCCAGACAAACCCGGAAGATGTTCAGATTTCTGTTGGTATGCGTAAAGGCGACCCGGATATCCAAAAAGTAAACCAGATTCTTTCTGGCATCTCTAACGATGAACGAACCAAAATTATGGATCAAGCAGTCAAAGATCAGCCTGCTGCAACTGATAGTGAAGAAAAACCTGGCATCATTTCTGATTTCACTACGATTTGGAAACAATACGGCAATATGTTCTTACGAGGTGCTGGACTTACCTTGTTCATCGCATTGATCGGGACAGTTGTCGGTACTACACTTGGATTACTGATTGGTGTCTTCCGTTCGGTACCTGAATCAGGAAATGCACTGACTCGCTTCTTCCAAAAAATCGGAAATGCACTTCTTTCTATCTATGTCGAAGTATTCCGCGGGACACCGATGATGGTGCAAGCAATGGTCATCTTCTACGGTCTGGCACTCGCTTTTGGCATTTCATTGAACCGAACGATTGCCGCTTTGTTTATTGTCTCTCTCAATACTGGAGCTTACATGACAGAGATCGTTCGTGGGGGGATTTTTGCAGTAGATGAAGGGCAGTTCGAAGCTGCGCAAGCCATTGGTATGACCCATGGCCAAACGATGAGAAAAGTTGTTATTCCACAAGTTTTACGGAATATCTTGCCAGCAACAGGAAATGAGTTTGTTATCAATATCAAAGATACAGCAGTTTTAAGTGTAATCGGCGTAGCTGATTTGTTCTTCCAAGGAAACTCTGCTTCCGGTGCGAATTTCCAATTCTTCCAAACATTTACGATCGTCGGGATCATCTACTTAGTCATGACCTTTACGATCACCAGAATCCTGCGGGCGGTAGAAAAGAAAATCGATGGTCCTTCAGCTTATACCAAGCTTGAAGAAATCGACAATTCAAATTTGCAGGAATAAGGAGGAAGAATCATGAATGAAAAAATTATTGAAATCAAACATC
Source organism: Enterococcus sp. E4-223 (assembly GCF_035727065.1). Taxonomy (NCBI): domain Bacteria; kingdom Bacillati; phylum Bacillota; class Bacilli; order Lactobacillales; family Enterococcaceae; genus Enterococcus; species Enterococcus sp. E4-223. Next base: position 98,260 of record NZ_JAPMLH010000005.1, read on the forward strand.
TAAGAAAAAGCTTCGGTGAAAATGAAGTATTGAAAGATATCAGCGTAACAGTCAATAAAGGTGAAGTTGTGACGATCATCGGTTCTTCCGGTTCTGGTAAATCTACTTTCTTGCGCTGTATCAATTTACTGGAAAAACCAACAGGCGGCGAGATCATTTATAATGGAGAAAATGTATTAGCTCCTAAATATAATTTACCTAAATATCGAACGAATCTAGGTATGGTTTTCCAATCCTTCAACCTGTTCAACAATATGAACGTCTTGGAAAACTGTATGTCTGGTCAAACAACTGTCCTGAAACGAGATAAAGAAACTGCTAAAAAAGTAGCAATTGAAAATCTGGAAAAAGTTGGTATGGATCGTTATATCGAAGCTAAACCAGCACAATTATCTGGTGGACAGAAACAGCGTGTCGCAATTGCTCGGGCATTATCAATGAATCCAGATGTATTGCTATTCGACGAACCTACTTCGGCGTTAGACCCTGAAATGGTTGGTGAAGTGCTTAATACGATCAAAGACTTAGCACATACTGGCTTGACAATGCTTATCGTGACGCATGAGATGGAATTTGCAAAAGATGTATCTGACCGTGTCATTTTTATGGATAAAGGTGTGATTGCAGAAGAAGGTACACCAGAAGATATCTTTGTCCATCCGAAAGAAGAACGTACAAAAGAATTCCTTTCACGTATTTTAAATGCTTAGATCAATAGCTGATTGGGACAAAGAGCTGCGGTGTTTACCGCAGTTCTTTTTTATGAATTACTCATAAAAGGTAAATTTCTGAAAATTTTGGAATCTTAGTTGTGTTTTTCAGAAAACTCTCTTAATATGGAAGTAATTAAACTTTTTTAGTTAGGATGATTTAAAAATGAATGAAGAGCAAGAACTGCAGCGTGGACTGAAAAATAGACACGTCCAACTGATTTCTATTGGCGGAGCGATTGGAACGGGGTTGTTTTTAGGTTCCGGAAAGTCTATCCAGCTAGCTGGCCCTTCGATATTGCTCGCCTATCTTATTACTGGATGCATCTGTTTTTTCATTATGCGTGCGTTAGGCGAACTTCTGTTATCAAACACCAATAACCATTCTTTTCTGGATTTTGTTGCAGAATATCTTGGCAAAAAAGCGGCTTTCATCACTGGCTGGACGTATTGGTTCTGCTGGGTATCGATTGCAATGGCCGATTTAACAGCCATCGGAATGTATGTACGCTACTGGGCGCCTGGTGTTCCTCAGTGGCTTCCTGAACTGATTGCATTAGGTCTTCTTCTTTGCTTGAATATGGTGGCTGTCTCATTGTTTGGTGAGTTAGAGTTTTGGTTTGCATTGATCAAAGTTGTAGCGATCATTGCCTTTATCCTCGTAGGAGCTTATATGATCCTCACCCACTATACGACAGATATTGGCACAGCCAGTATCACGAATCTATGGTCTCATGGCGGATTCTTTCCAACTGGTGCAAAAGGATTTATCTTAGCTTTCCAAATGGTAACCTTTGCTTTTGCTGGGATAGAATTAGTTGGATTAGTCGCTGGAGAAACAGAAAATCCTGAAAAAGTGTTGCCGGAAGCTATCAATAATATTCCTATCAGGATCATCTTATTTTACTTAGGATCTCTTTTTGTCATTATGGCAATCTATCCATGGAACAGCTTGAATCCAGATAACAGTCCATTTGTAGAAGTATTTTCGGAAATTGGGATCACGATTGCTGCTTCCTTGATCAATTTAGTCGTATTAAGTGCAGCAGCTTCTGCCTGCAACAGTGCAATATATAGTACAGGACGTATGCTTCGTTCTTTAGCGCAAGAAGGCAGTGCCCCTAAAAAATTCAAAAAGTTAACAACACATCATGTGCCAGGGAATGCTTTGACATTTTCTACTATCGTCATTTTCATTTCTGTTATCTTGAATTATGTGATGCCTAGTGAAGTATTCACACTAGTAAGCAGTATTGCCACTACTTGTTTCTTGTTTATCTGGAGTATGCTTGTCTACACGCACATGAAATATCGTAAAAGTATCCTCGGCAAAAAAGCTCATTCATTTAAAATGCCGTTGTACCCATTTAGTAATTATCTGGTATTTCTTTACATGGCCTTTGTGTGTGTCGTCTTGTTCCTAGGAAAAGATACGAGAATCGCTTTATTACTAACACCGGTGTGGTTCTTGCTTCTATTACTGATCTATCATATGAAATATGAACGTAAGAAGTAAGAAAGTAGTTGTGACAGAAGTGGTCAGCTTCGAGAAATAAGAAGGAATTTACGAAAATTGCTTCTTAAATTTTTGTGAAATTTCGGCTTATTTCTTGGAGTTAAACGCTTCAGTCCCAGCCTCTTTTCTATTTCCCCGGAAACAACCGCTGATAATAGGCATCTGCTTTTTTATAGGAAAAAATCCAAATACCAGATACAAAAAAACGTCCGAATAACCCGATCAACGGTACAAAAAAGACACCGGCAATCAAGCATAAGTTAATCATCATGGAGATAAGACTTCGACGGTCCTTTGACAAAACTCTCACGACATGGGAATCTGGTTTATTTGCTTTCATGATTTGCCTCATCAAGATACCAAAAGAAAAACTCCACATCATGTATACTAAGACATAAGCCATCTCAGGCCAAAAAGCTTCAGGGTTACGCCCGACCCAACTAGTAACAGAAGGACATAAAGTCAGCCAGAAGAGCCAAAAGATATTCGACCAGACCACTCGGTAATTAATTCGTTCTGCCATCTGAAATATACGATGATGGTTCACCCAGATCACCGCAACAAATATAAAGCTGATGGTATAAGCTAATAATGTATTTCGGATGACCCATAAAGAATGAAAGCTAGATGGATTAGGGATCTTGATCTCTAATACAAGAACTGTCAAAACAATGGCTACCACTCCATCAGTAAATGCTTCTAATCTCGTCTTTGTCACGATGATTCCTCCTCAGATGATTCAGCGCTTTTATTTTATCACTTACGTTATTAAATAACCACCGTTTTATATAGGAAATTTTCTGAAAATTGTTGCATATTTTTCGAAATTTTGTTACTTTTAAAAAAACCGTAAAGGAGTTATGTATGACAAAAAAATTATCATTTAAAGACTATCTTTTTATAGGCTCCATGCTTTTCGGTCTATTTTTTGGTGCTGGAAATCTTATCTTTCCCGTTCATTTGGGTCAAGAAGCAGGCGCTGCTACCTTTTGGGCGAATCTAGGTTTCTTGGTTACCGGTATCGGTCTTCCCTTCTTAGGGGTGATTGCCATTGGTGTATCGAAAAGCTCAGGTGTATATGAATTAGCAAAACGGATAAATCAAACATATGCGATGGTTTTTACCATCTTGCTTTACTTAGTTATCGGACCGTTTTTTGCTTTACCTCGCCTTGCAACCACATCTTTCGAGATTGGTTTAGCACCATTTATCGATCCTAGCAGACAGACGCTATATCTAGCAATTTTCAGTATTGTATTTTTTGTGCTGGCTTGGTGGTTTTCAAGAAAACCGACAAAGATATTAGATTATGTTGGAAAGTTCCTGAATCCTGCATTTTTGGTTTTATTAGGTGCTTTGCTTCTCCTTGCTTTTTTGAATCCACTAGGTTCTGTAAATCAAGCGCCTATTCAGCCAAATTATCAAGAGCATGCTTTTTTCACAGGGTTTACTCAAGGATATAACACATTAGATGCGCTTGCTGCTTTAGCATTTGGGATCATCATTGTCACAACAATCCAAAACATGGGTGTAACAAAACCTGCTGAAATCGCTAAAGACACGATCAAATCTGGTGCGATCAGCATTATATTGATGGGAATCATTTATACTTTGCTCGCTTATTTAGGTGCTATGAGCTTAGGTAGCTTTGCTCTAAGTGAAAATGGCGGGATCACGCTGGCTCAGATTGCTGATCATTATTTAGGTACTTATGGCAGTATCTTATTAGCATTTATCGTTATATTAGCTTGTTTGAAGACCGGTATTGGTTTGATTACAGCTTTTGCAGAAACATTCACAGATTTGTTTCCGCAAAGAAATTACGCATTCTTTGTTGCACTTGCTAGTATCCTTCCTTGTTTAGCGGCAAACGTAGGCTTGACGAATATCATTCAATTTTCGTTGCCTGTTTTGATGTTCATCTATCCATTAGCAATGACACTGATTTTACTAGTGTTAGTTGGTCCTTTGTTTAAGCAGCGTACGGCTGTTTATCGAATGACTACTTATTTTACATTGATTGCTTCGATTTTTGATGGGTTGAACGCTTGCCCAGAAACTATCAAACAAACACCTATTGTTCAAAATCTTTTACATGTTGCGGAAAGCTACTTGCCGTTTTTCAAATTGGGGATGGGGTGGATCGTACCAGCAGTTATCGGTTTTGTTATCGGACTGATTTGGAGTTTCGCTAAGAAAGAAGAAGTAGCAGATTGATAAAAGAGGTTGTGAAAGAGACGTTCAGCCTTGAGCAATAAAAAGTAATTTTGAAAAATAGCTTCTCATATTTTACAAAATTGTGCCTTATTGCCGATAGGCTGTCTCTTGAACACTGTTTATTGAGAGGTCGTGAAAAAGCCGCTTAGTTTCGAGTATTAAGAAATATTTTGTGAAAATGGCTTCTCACATTTTTGCATAAATTTGACTTAATACCGAGAAACTGACTTTTGAACACCGTTTATTGAGAGGTCGTGAAAAAGCTGCTTAGTTTCAAGTATTAAGAAATATTTTGTGAAAATGGCTTCTCACATTTTTGCATAAACTTGACTTAATACCGAGAAACTGACTTTTGAACACCGTTTATTGAGAGGTCGTGAAAAAGCCGCTTAGTTTCAAGTATTAAGAAATATTTTGTGAAAATGGCTTCTCACATTTTTGCATAAATTTGACTTAATACCGAGAAACTGGCTTTTGAACACCGTTTATTGAGCGTCTATAAACTGACCTGAGTATTAGAGAAACAAAACGGCAAAGTAGCTCCATATACTTTGCCGTTTTGTTTTGAACTAATACCGAAGAGTAGCTGATCGAACAACATTTCTTTTATAATATAGATTTTAGACATATATATGATATAAAAATAGTTTTCGCAAAAAAACTTAACAACTTTCGAAAACTTTCGTCACAAAATATTCACAACTAGTGACTATTATATAAGCATACCAACAAACAACCCTAACAACACTTTTTCATTTTTAACTCCTTATCCTGCTAGCTCCCCGGCTAGCAGGACCTTTTTTTATCAAAAAAACTTGTACCATCCAATCGATTCAACTAATCAACCCAATGCTGTCATGCTGTGATACTCATCCTAAAACGTTCCGTTTTACTGATATCAGCTTAAAGCATTCGGTTATTTTTGATTAGTAATGATTGATGGTACAAGCTCATACGTGCTTTTCTATCTGGTATAAATTATTTTGATAATCGTTCCTGTTCCCCTGCTGGTGAAAGGATTGTTATTTTTTCAATTTGTTCTACAGGAACCATCCGGATCTGCTGCTCTTCGTTTTGTAGGCGGATCATCACTCGGTCTTTTTCGACCGTTTTTGTCGCCACCCAGCCTGAGATCGTTTCATACTTGCTACTCAAACGATTTGCTCTTACTTGTAAGATAACTAGACTATGTTCAGTAGCAGCTTTTTGCAGCTCAAGAATAAACTTTCCTTGCAATCGTACATTCTTAGCATGTTCTTCAGTGTCATTTACAAAAGAATCAAAAAGTTGATACGAAGTATGAGTAACTAACTTCGTAAGCTTCTTCATTGGCGATACTGTCTCTTCGTTCATCGAAAGCACTCCTCCTTTAGCTAAGAAAGTGTTACTTAATTAATTTTATTTTACCTAACATTTTACAAAAAAACAAGGAAATGCTCTAACATCGCCTTAAAAAGAAAGCGTTAACTTTACAAATTGTTCGTTATTTTATTTTCGTCAATCCAAATATTCCACCAATGATTCAGGCCTTCTGTGATCAAGTGATATGTCTCATCAAAGTTATTGGTATAGTATGGGTCGGGAACATTTTCTTTTTCTTTTCCAGGAATGCTACTTAAAAACAAATGGATTTTCCCCTGCGCTGAGCGTGGTGCTCTTCGTTTCAGTTCTTCTACATTTTCTTGATCCATACCAATGATCCAATCAAAAGTTTCAAAATCGTGGGGTGTGATTTGCCGAGCAACCATATTCGTCATATCTACTTTTTCTTGGTTTAATATTTTTTTCGTTCCAGGGCGCGGTGTCTTTCCAACTTCATACGTGCTTGTAGCAGCAGAATCCACAAAAAATTCTGCTTCCCTTCCTTCTATTGCTATTCGTTTTCTCAGCAAGCCTTCTGCCATCGGTGAACGGCAAATATTTCCCAAACAAACAAATAAAATTTTTGTCATTTCCCCATCTCCTTTTAGCGATTATTGCTTTTCCAACAAAAAATTTTTCTATTACTGTTCTTCCAACTCTTCTTTTGCATAAAGACGATAAGAATATAATTCCGTATCCTTGGCTAAACGGAAAAGCTGCATAGCGATTTCCATCGGTGTTTCTTCATATTCATTCGTGATCCAATTGACTAATACACCACTGCAACCGTAAGAAAAAAAACGAGCATAAAATAGTTTGTCTCTTGCAGAAAGTTGTCTTTCTTCATCCATTTGTTCAAAAATCTTGATAAATGATTTTTGGATCAGTTGAGAAAACTCTTTTTGTAAAATTTCTGGGTCAGAAAGCACAGTATTTGCATAAAATTCTTTCTTCTCAGCAATTGCTTTCAGCATTTTCAATGCTTGCTCTTCCCAATTATCAAGTGAAAGACATTGTGGATCTAAATAATGCAATGCATCCTCACAATAGACCCAACGAAGCAAATCGTATTTATCTGTAAAATGATAATAAAATGTTTGTCGATTGATTTTTGCTTCATTTGCGATTTTTTGGACGCTGATTTTTCGAAAAGATTGCGTTTGGCACAAATCAATCAATACGTTTTTGATCAATTGTTTCGTACGTGTTGTATCACTCATTCATTTTCCTCCAATCTAAAAGCAAAAATCATATATGATAGTCGTAACCAAAATGTTCATAGGCATAAGCAGTAGCAATTCGCCCTCTAGGTGTACGCTTTAAAAATCCTTTTTGGATCAGATACGGTTCATACATATCTTCTACCGTCTCACGCTCTTCTCCTATGTTTACTGAAAGCGTACTTAACCCTACTGGTCCGCCGCCATATAACTCGATCATTGTTCGCAACAATTTCTGGTCAACATAATCCAATCCAGCCTGATCGACCTGCAGCAAAGTAAGTGCCTGATCCGCTATAGGGCGATCGATTTTCCCGTCTCCTTGGACTTGCGCAAAATCACGAACCCGTTTGAGCAAGCGATTAGCAATTCTAGGCGTTCCTCGTGATCGGCGAGCAATTTCCAATGCCCCTTCTTCAATGATCTCTGTTTGAAAAATATCCGAAGAACGTAAAACGATCTCCTGCAGATCCTGTTCGTCATAATATTCCATATGAGAAATGATGCCAAATCGATCTCGTAAAGGTGCAGAAAGCATACCTGCCCGTGTCGTCGCGCCAATCAAAGTAAAGGGAGGAAGAGGGAAATGAACCGGATGTGCGGTTGGCCCTTGTCCTACCATGATATCTACATAGAAATCTTCCATAGCTGAATAAAGCATCTCTTCTACCACTCTAGGTAATCGATGGATCTCATCGATAAACAGGACATCCCCTGCTTCCAGTTCATTCAAGATTGCTACTAAGTCACCCGGACGTTCGATAGCAGGGCCACTCGTCGTACGAATATTTACGGTCATCTCATTAGCAATGACCATGGCCATCGTCGTTTTTCCTAATCCAGGAGGCCCGTACAACAGAACATGATCTAAAGGTTCTTCCCGATTTCTGGCAGCTTCGATGTAAATCTGAAGTTCTTGTTTGACTTTTCTCTGTCCGATATATTGAGAAAGCAGCTGTGGTCGAAGAGATTTTTCCAAACTCAGTTCATTTTCGCCAGATTCTGGTGATAACAAGTATTCATCTGTCATTTGGTCTCCTCCTTATTTTTTCATCATTAGCTTGAGTGCTTGGCGTAGATACTCATCCGTTGTCTGATTATCGACTTCTTTTAATTGTTTTTCTACACGTTTGATTTCTCGATCACTGTAACCAAGAGCCGAGAGAGCTTCCATTGCTTCAGATAGAGCTGTAGCGTCTTTTGTGTTTGCTTCATCAAATAGACTAAAAGGTGTATCGATACTCAGCTCACCGAATTTTCCTTTTAGATCCAAGATCATTTGTTGTGCTGTCTTTTTCCCTACTCCTGGAAATTTCGTCAAATAAGTGACATCACTGGATTCTACTGCTTGAATCAAACCGGAGTGGTCTTCGCTTGCCATGATTGCAAGGGCACTTTTCGGACCGATTCCTGAAACACTTACTAATCGCAAAAACAGTTGCTTTTCTTCTAGCGAATCAAATCCATACAGAAGATGCGCATCTTCACGTATCACCTGATGGACATAAATTTTTATTTTTTGATTTAGTTTGCTACTGTAGCGGTAAGGATTTCCTAGTGCGATCTGGTAGCCGATACCATTGGTTTCTACTACTATGTAATAGGGGTTGATAAAGGTAACCACACCTGTCAGATATTCATACATATTCTAGTCCTCTTTCTTTTGCACACATACGTTCCCTTTATTGTAGCACATTTCACCTTGTGAAAAAAGGAGTCTGGGGAGCGTTTCTTTCAAATAGCAATCGCTTGAATAAAAAAAGAGCGGACGATCGAGTAAATCCCCGTATTGTACCGCTCTTTGTGTATTTCCATTATTCTACAAGTGATTTGAATTCCCCATAACCTAATTCATCCATCTTTTCATATGGAATGAATTTCAGTGAGGCAGAATTGATGCAGTAACGTAGACCACCTTGATCTACTGGTCCATCGGTAAACACATGTCCGAGATGAGAATCTGCTTCTTTGCTTCGAACTTCTATTCGATGCATGCCATGAGAAAAATCGGCTTTTTCGCGCACTTGTCTTTTCGTTATTGGTTTGCTGAATGATGGCCAGCCACAACCTGCATCATATTTTTCTGCAGAGCTGAATAACGGTTCACCGCTGACGATATCTACATAGATCCCCTTTTCGTAAAAATCATCATATTTCCCGCTAAATGGTCGTTCTGTTGCATTTTCTTGTGTGACTGCATAAGCCATGGGTGATAACTTTTCTTTCAGTTCTTCTTTTTCTGGTCTTATTGGTTTATCCATTAAAAATGCCCCCTTTGTGATCCTATCATAGCGCCAAAGTGGACAGATGCCAACAATTTGCTTTCTTTTGAACTATTTACACTTTTCGGCGTCGGGCAAACTCAACGAAACGGAATTTATCTAATCGGTGAACCGACTCAGAATACTCGAAACAGCGGGTATCTTCCAGATGAACGAGGCTTCTGACTACTACTGCATAAATGTCATCGTGAAGATCCATCGCTGTTTTCATGATTTCCGTTACTTCTTCTACTGTGATCTCCTTTTGCGCGTAAGCAATCGTCAAAGAAAGCTCATTTTCAAAATATTCATAGATCGATCCTTGTGCTTGTGCTGGAGTTAAAATAGGAACGATTTCCTTTAATAGATAATCGGTGTCTAATATAACTACTTCGCCATTGATTTTTCTTTCGCGTATCAAATGCCAAACAGGCGCACCGATCTCCCAGCCAGTGATCTCGTTCAATGCTTTTGTCACTTCTGTTTCTTCTAACGTATGGATGATCGTTTCACTTGGAATACGTTGGGTCTCCTGTAGCTCTTTATAGCTAGTCAATCCAGAAATAGGAAAGTCGAAGCGATTCCGATCCAGTACGATCGAACCTTTTCCTTGTTTTTTTTGAATATAACCTTCCGTAGTCAAAAGATTCAGCGCTTTTCTAATTGTTTCTCGTGAAACACCATAAATTTTGATCAATTGGTTCTCACTGGGTAAAAGCGAATGCGGAGGATATTCTTTCGCTAAAATTTTCTGTTCCAAATCTAAAAAAATTTCATTGAACTTATTCATGTTTTTTCCCTCACTCGTTCTTCCATCATTTCTTCACTATACTACAGCTCTTTTTGTATTTCAATGTTCCTATTTTTAAGAAAAGCTTATTTTAAGCTTTTTAAAACGATATCATTTTCTCTCGTACTTTTTAATAAAACGCTTGCAATTCTCTCCGAAAAAAAGTATAGTAAATGAAGAAACAACTTGCATAGACAAGTTAAGAGAAAGGGGTTTATTGATATGGCAAAATATCAAGCAGATGCCGAGAAGCTGTTACATGATATCGGCGGAAAAGAAAATATTGCTGCAGTTAGTCATTGTGCGACTCGTATGCGTTTTGTCCTGAATGATCCAGGAAAAGCGGACGAAAAAGCGATCGAAGATATACCTAGCGTAAAAGGGATGTTCACGAATGCAGGACAGTTCCAAGTCATCATAGGAAACGATGTTTCTACTTTTTATAACGACTTCGTTGCAGTATCTGGAGTTGAAGGGGTTTCCAAAGAACAAGGAAAAGCAGCTGCAAAACAAAACCTTCATCCCGTTCAACGTGCTATTGCCGTTTTAGCAGAAATCTTTACACCACTGATTCCTGCAATCATTGTCGGTGGATTGATCCTTGGATTCAGAAATGTACTTGAAGGTATCCAGTTTGAAAGTCTTGGTGGAACAATCGTTGAACACTCGAAGTTTTGGAATGGTGTCAATGCCTTTTTGTGGTTACCGGGTGAAGCAATTTTCCATTTTCTTCCAGTAGGTATCACTTGGAGTATTGCAAAAAAGATGGGTACTACACAAATATTAGGAATCGTTTTAGGAATTACGTTAGTTTCTCCGCAATTATTAAATGCTTATAGTGTAGCTTCCACAGCCGCAGCAGATATTCCATTTTGGGATTTTGGTTTTGCTCAAGTCCAGATGATTGGTTATCAAGCGCAAGTTATTCCAGCCATGCTGGCAGGGTTTATGTTAGCGTATCTAGAAATCTTCTTCCGCAAATATATCCCTCAGTCGATCTCGATGATTTTTGTTCCATTGTTTTCATTGTTACCAACTGTTTTAGCTGCACACGTTATTTTAGGTCCTATCGGCTGGACAGTCGGAAGCTGGATCTCAAATATCGTAAATACTGGATTGACGTCTTCTATCAGCTGGTTGTTTAGTGCCGTATTCGGATTCCTGTATGCTCCTTTAGTGATTACTGGTCTCCACCATATGACCAATGCCATCGATATGCAGCTGATTGCAGATTTCGGATCAACGAATTTATGGCCGATGATTGCTTTATCAAATATCGCCCAAGGCTCTGCAGTCTTAGCCATCATCTTCTTACATCGTGGGAATAAAAAAGAAGAACAAATCTCGATTCCAGCAATGATTTCTTGTTACTTAGGCGTAACTGAACCTGCTATGTTCGGAATCAATTTGAAATACGTCTTTCCTTTCGTCGCTGCAATGGTCGGCTCTGGATTAGCTGGCATGTTTGCTAACTTGATGGGTGTTCGAGCTAACGCGATCGGAGTAGGTGGTTTGCCAGGAATACTAGCTATCCAAGCAGAAACATGGGTACCTTTCATCATCGCAATGATCATTGCTGTCATCATTCCATTTGGCTTGACGATCATCTTTAGACGTCAGGGAATTTTGAATAAGATTGATCCTGCTGTTCCTGAAAATGCTGCTGATGTACAACTTCAAACAGCAAATGGCGCAACAGCAACGCCACAGTCTTTCGAACCTGTTTCAGCAACTGGTACGGCAGTTGCAACAAAAGAAACATTATTCGCAGTCGCTGCAGGGGCCATCAAGGAAATAACTGAAGTAAATGACCCAGTTTTCTCACAAAAAATGATGGGTGACGGTTATGCTGTCGAACCGTCAAACGGCAAAGTCTATGCACCAGTAAACGGTAAAGTGACGAGTGTCTTTGAAACAAAACATGCCATTGGTATTCTTTCTAATGAGGGGCTGGAAGTACTTGTTCACATGGGATTAGATACTGTTGAACTAAAGGGTGTTCCTTTCAATGTATTCGTGAAAGAAGGAGACCTTGTCACACCAGAGACCCTGATTGCTGAAATGGATTTGCCAGAAATAGAACAAGCTGGCAAGAAAACTGACATTATTGTTGCTTTGACCAATAATGAAAAAGTTGCAGGACTTTCTCTTGACCAATCAGGACTTGTTCGCCCGGGCGAAGCAGTCGGTAAAGCTGAAGTAAAATCTTAGTCAGAGTAGATAAGTAATCTTTTCAATAAAAAAACGGGCTATCATGGATTTTCAATCGAAAATCAGATAGTCCGCTTTTTTGTTTAAATGAATGTTTTCAGTGCCTGATTGACAGCACCAATCGGAAATCCTACGATACTGTAATAATCTCCATAAATTTCTTTGACGAATACACTCGCAGCATTTTGGATGCCGTATGCCCCTGCCTTATCCGCATAATCCCCCGTCTCCAAGTAGCGTTTGATCTCTTCGTCTGTCAAAGGATAAAAAGTGACATGTGCTTCTGCTAGTATCCGTTCTTCTCGTTCCTTTGTTTTTAAAACAACAGCTGTATATACAGTATGTGTTTCCCCGCTTAGTTTTTTCAGCATGAATTCAGCCTCAGCCAGATCTTCTGGTTTACCCATGATCTCTTGATTGAGAACAACAGTCGTGTCACTGGCAATCACTAAATGGTCTTCTTTTTCAACTTGTTCCCAGACAGTTCGTGCTTTTTCTTCAGCCATTCTACGAACATAATCGACGGGCTGTTCGTCTGGAAATGGCGTTTCATCGATATCAGCAGGTTCAATCTCGAATTCTGAAACGATATGAGCCAATAACTCTTTTCTTCTTGGTGATTGGGATGCTAATACAATCTTCATGTTTTCCCTCTTCTCTTTGACTTAATGCGGGTCTTGGATTCGTTTGAACATCCTTTCCATATCCGAATTGGTAAAGTGAATCAATACTGGACGGCCATGGGGACAATTGAAAGGATTTTCGCATCGTGCCAGATCCTTCAGCAGCACACGTGCTTGTGCTTCATTCAAATAATGGTTGGCTTTAATCGATCGTTTGCAACTCATCATGATTGCTGTTGCTTCACGGAATTTTTTTACACTCACATTTCCAGTTGTCAGCAGCATATCGATCATCTCCCGAATAATCGATTCTTCTTCTCCATTGGGATACCAAGTAGGATGGGCCCGTACAATAAAGCTGTTTTGACCAAATTCTTCTAAATAAATCCCTGCATCTTCTAGCAAGTGTTTTTGCTCTTTTAATTTCAAAGCATCACTGTTTGGATAGTCTAACACAAATGGAACAAGCAATTCTTGCAGATCATCAGATACTTCCCCAATTTTTTCCCGGAAATATTCATACTTAATGCGCTCTTGGGCAGCATGCTGATCAATGATGTACAACCCATCGCTACTTTGGGCAAAAAGATACGTTCCGTGCATCTGTCCAAAATATTCCAATTGAGGAAAACGTTGAACTGGTTTTTCCGTTTCTAGTTTCTTGATCGCTTGTTCTAATGTTTTGTCGTTTCCTTGAGTGAAATCAAATTCAGGATGGAGCGCCAATTCTTCCTCGTAAATCTTTTCATCCTCTTCTACGGATTTATCTGCTTGTTCTTCATTTGTTTTCTCCATGTTATCCACAATGGGAAATTCTTTCTTTTCAGATTTTTCCACTGTTTTTTCTACAAAGTTATCAACATTTTCACCAAACTTATCCACCGTTTTCGCTGTTTTTTCTGGATAAGTGGTGTTTTCTTCAGAAAAACCAGAATAGTTTTCAACATTTTCCACAGACTTATCAACAATTCTGTCAACAAATGTGTTTTTTGGTTCTTCTACGAAAAAGGTTCCTGTCTCTCGATCAAAATTCAAACTACTTGGCTTTTTAGGTTTTTCTTCTTCAAAAGCGTAGGACAAATCGATTTCGATTTGTTCTGTTTTAGGCTGATCGGGTACTTTTTTCTTAAACCGTAGATTATCCGCTGCACTTGGAATCAGATTTTCTTGAGACAATGCTTTTTGAATGGCGTTACTAATTAGCTCTGTTAGTTCTTTTTCCTTCGATAGCCGGACTTCCTGCTTCGTCGGATGAACATTTACATCTACTAAAAGCGGGTCCATTTTGATTTCCAATACAGCAATAGGGAAACGACCGACCATTAATTTTGACCCATAACCTGCAACGATTGCTTTATTCAAGGAAAAGTTCTTGATAAAACGTCCATTGATGATCGTCGATAAGTAGTTCCTACTGGCACGAGTCACCTCAGGCAATGAAATATAGCCAAATAACTCAAAATCTAGATCTTTTCCTTCGATTTTCAGCATTTTTTTTGCGGTAGATAATCCGTAGATTCCCGCAATTGTTTGTTTCAGATCGCCATTTCCAGCAGTTGCCAGCATTTTGTTTCCATCATGTACTAAACGAAAAGCAATCGATGGATGACTCAATGCCAGTCGATTGACGATGTCCCCGATGTTCGCTAATTCTGTGTGCAGTGTTTTCACGTATTTCAAGCGGGCTGGCGTATTGAAAAACAGATTGCTGACGGTAATCTTCGTTCCTTGACGCAGTGGTGCTGGTCGATGCTCAATAACTTCTCCGCCTTTCAGCGACAGATAGGTGCCTTGTTTTTCTTCCTGATTTGCCGTTTCCAGAGTCATTTCAGAAACCGAGGCAATACTTGGCAAAGCTTCCCCTCGAAAGCCCAGCGTTCGTATGCGGAAAAGATCGTCGCGATTATGGATCTTACTTGTCGCATGCCTCTTGAAGGCATTCTCTACGTCGTCTGCCAAAATGCCTTCTCCGTTATCAATCACTTGGATCGTCCGCAGTCCCGCTTCTTCAACTAAGATATCAATCTGAGTACTGCCGGCGTCAATTGCATTTTCCACTAATTCTTTCACAACGGAAGCTGGTCGCTCCACTACTTCTCCCGCAGCGATCTGATTAGCTAAACGTTCAGATAATTCTTGGATTTTGGCCATCGATATCCGCCTTCTTCCTACAGTTGTTTTTGTAATTCATATAATGTGTTTAGTGCATCCATTGGCGTCATTTCTAGTAAATTTATTTGCTTCAGTGATTCAATGACTTCTGTTTCATTTTCGGATAATTCACTGAATAAAGAAAGCTGTTGGTTTTCTTCTTTTACACGGTCTTGTATATGGTCTTGATTTACTTTTTCTGCAGGTGGTTTTATTTGCTCCTGTTTGGCTGTTTTAGTTTTCTCTTCTACTTCAGCTGGAACAGTATGGTGTCCGTTATCGCCATTTTCTAGCGTATGCAGGATATCTGCTGCTCGTTCTAGTAGATTGGAAGGCAATCCTGCGATCTTTGCCACATGTATGCCGTAGCTTTTATCCGCAGGTCCATCCATCATTTTATGCAAGAAGACAACTTCTCCGTCTTTTTCAACGGCTCCAACATGGACATTTTTAAGCTGCGGAAGTTCTTTCTCAAGTACCGTCAGTTCATGATAATGGGTAGAAAAGAGTGTTTTTGCTTGTACATGACGATGGATATACTCGATGATTGCTTGGGCCAATGCCATTCCGTCATATGTTGCTGTTCCTCGCCCGAGTTCGTCAAACAAAATCAAACTGTTTGGCGTAGCATAACGTAGGGCTTGATTGGCTTCCATCATTTCTACCATAAAAGTACTTTGTCCAGCGATTAAGTCGTCACTTGCACCGATTCGGGTAAAAATCCGATCAAAAATAGGTAAAACTGCTTGTTTTGCCGGAACGAAACAGCCCATTTGCGCCATCAGAACAGTTAATGCCAACTGTCGCATATACGTACTTTTACCAGACATATTCGGTCCTGTAATCAGCAAGATCATTTCGTCTTCTGCCATTTCTACGCTGTTAGGGATATATTCCTGATGTCCTAATACTTTTTCTACTACAGGATGTCGTCCGTCTTTGATCAGAAGCTGATGCTTGTCACTGACAAGTTCTGGCCGAACATACTGATAGCGTTCGCTGATCGTTGCAAAACTTTGTAGCACATCTGCTGCACTGATTGCTTTTGCAAGTACTTGTAGCGGCTGGATAGCCTTTTTGACTTCTTCTCTCACAGCTAAAAACAACTGATATTCTAAATCAACAGATTTTTCTTCTGCTTCGAGTATTTGTGTCTCCAATTTTTTTAGTTCTGGTGTGATGAAACGCTCTGCATTTGCTAAAGTTTGTTTTCGTTCATACTTCTCCAATTCTGCATTTCCAAGATTTGCTTTTGTAATTTCTATATAATAACCGAAAACGCGGTTAAATCCGATTTTTAAGTTCTTGATTCCTGTTTCTTGACGCTCTTTTGCTTCAAGTTCTGCCAACCATTTCTTTCCGTTTCTCATAGCAGAACGGTACATATCGAGCTGCTCATTGAATCCATCTTTGATGATGTTTCCTTCCGTTATTTGTAACGGCGGATCATCTTGGATAGCTTGGTCGATCAATTGGACGAGATGGTCCATCGGCTGCATTTCTGAAAGCAGACTTTGCCATTGACCTTGATCGATTCCTTCAATCAACCCTCTGATCATTGGCACTTGTTCTAAAGAAGTTTTCAGCTGGATCAAGTCTCGCCCATTGACATTACCGAAAGCTACTCGACCTGCTAGGCGTTCCAGATCATAGACTTTCGTTAATGCTGACTGCAAATCGATACGTTCAAAATAGCTGTCTAGCAAAGAAGCGACCATTTCTTGTCTTGCTTTAATTTGTTTTGCCTGGATAAGCGGACGGTCTAGCCATTGTTTTAGTAAACGGCCACCCATTGCTGTTTTTGTTTCATCTAACAACCATAGAAGAGTGCCTTGCTTTTTCCCAGTCCGAATAGATTGGCTTAATTCTAGGTTGAATTTTGAATAATAATCCATTTTCAAAAAATGATCTGGTTGGTATTCTACTGCTTTTTGGATATGAGCTAAACTCCGCTTTTGTGTCACCGATAAATAAGTCAATAGTTTGCCGGTTGCTTCTTTTTCCAGCGGATCGACTAGTTCGCTTGTCAAAAAGCTAAATTCCGCGTTTTCTTCCATCTCATTTTGTTGAGAAAAGACTAGCCCTAAACGCCCGCTTAGCTGTTCACGAAGGGTATCAGTGATCTCACTGCCTAATACGAGTTCTTTTGTCTGCAATGCAGAGGCTTCATTTAAAACAGCTTCTTCATCATGCAACCGAGCCGTCTTCAATTCTCCCGTACTTAAATCGGCATAAGCAAAGCCAAATTCATTTCCTTGACTAACTACAGCTGTTAAAAAATTGTTGTCTTTTGCCGACAATCCTTTGCTGTCCATGACTGTACCAGGAGTTACTAGCTGGATCACTTCGCGCTTGACCATCCCTTTAGTCGTCTTTGGATCTTCTACCTGCTCGCAAATCGCTACTTTATAGCCTTTTTCAATCAAGGCATCGATATATCCTTGTGCTGCATGGTGAGGTACACCGCACATAGGAATAGGTTCTTCTGCATTTCGATTTCTGCTCGTCAACGTTAATTCCAAAAGCTGTGACGCTTTGATCGCATCTTCGTAAAATAGTTCATAAAAGTCTCCTAAACGATAGAACAAAAAAGCATCTTGGTATTGGGCCTTGATGCTTAGATATTGTTCCATCATAGGAGTATTTTTAGTTTTTTGAGGCATGTTTTTCCTCCTCTATTTGTCCATTGATTTCTTCTTGTATCATAGTTGTTAAATGATGAAGCAGATCATCTGCTTCCAACAGCTGTTTTCTATAAGCTACAACAAGCGGATGCTGATCAAATTCTTGCATGAATTGATCCGCTTGTTTGATTGCTTCTTGTTCTGCTGCTGGTTTGTCATAGTGGGCAAAATGAACAGCATCTTTTTGCGCTTGTTTGATTTTTTCTCTCAACTCAGCTAAATACTGGTTTTGCTGGATCTTTTCTTCAAGTTCTTTGTAGCGAATGATCGTTTCATTCTCTCCTAAAAGTTTTGTCAGTTTCCTTACTTCTTTTTGAATTTCCGGCTCCTGCTGCAAAAAACTGCCTCTCTTTCTACTCCATGAACGGTCGATCATCGTTGATCTGAATCAGCTGGATCTCTTTTGCATGGCCTGTCGTATCATCCAATTCCAAGATACAGCCGCTTAAAATCGATCGGCCTTGTTCCACAACTTCAAAACGTTTTGGTAATGCAGTCAGAAACTTTTCGATTACAGGTTCTCTGCGCATACCCAAAATACCATCATAGGGACCTGTCATCCCAACGTCTGTCAGATACGCTGTTCCTCTTGGCAAAATTCGCGCATCATTTGTCTGAACGTGTGTATGTGTACCGACCACTGCTGAAACTTTCCCATCTAAAAACCAGCCCATTGCTTGTTTTTCACTTGTTGTTTCTCCATGAAAATCTACAAAAATGATCGGCGTACGTTTTCTGGCTTCTTCTACCAGCTCATTCATTTTACGAAAAGGATCATCCAAGTCCACCATAAAAGAACGAGCCTGCATGTTGATCACTGCCAGTTCGACTTGGTTCACTTTGACAAAGACCATCCCTTGTCCAGGCGTCCCTTCCGGAAAATTTGCCGGACGAACCATCTTTTTAGCTTCATTTACAAACTCAAAGATTCCGCGGTTGTCCCACGTATGATTCCCCATCGTCACGACATCTACGCCGTCTTGCAAAAATTTTTTATAGATTTTTTCTGTGATTCCACGTCCAGAAGCGGCATTCTCACCATTTACAATCGTTACTTGCGGACGGTACTTCTTCTTCAATCTAGGAAGATATTCAGTAATCATCTCTCGTCCCATTGAACCTACTACATCACCAATAAACAATACCCGCACACTAAATTCCTCTTCTCTTTTAACATCACTCTATATTATAGTTGTTTTCAATAAGAAAGAAAAGGTCAAACAAAAGGAACTCTTTCCTGGTATTTCTTAGTTTTGAAAAATAAAAAATGGGACTATGACAAACATCTTGTCACAGTCCCATTTCCCGAATAAACGTTGTTTCATCTACTTCTTCAGAAATAAGCCGTAATTTTACAAAAATTTGAGAAGCAATTTTCGTAAATCCCTTCTTATTTCTTGAAACTGACCACTTCTGTCACGACCTCTTCCTTAAACGGTGTTCAAAAGCTTGCATCTGCGGTAATAAGCCCAGAAAAACGAAAAATAGGAGGAGCTATTTTTGTTTGGCTGGGCTTATTACTTGATGCAGAACAGCTTTTTCACAACCTCTTTTAAATCACGCTTAACTCTTTCAATGCCTTCCAAATTCCATCCTGATCGTTTGTATCAGTGACCATCTTAGCTTCTGCTTGTACTTCTGGCACAGCATTCCCCATAGCTATCCCAATTCCTGACATGCGCAACATTTCACGGTCGTTTTGTCCATCGCCAAAGCTGATGATGTCTTCATGAGGGATGCCTACTTGTTCTGCTAAGTGCAGAATTGTCGCTGCTTTAGAACCATTTTTAGGTACGACATCTACACTGTTCTCATGCCAGCGGACAAATCGAATTTTATCATATGAAGAGAACTTCCCATCATATGTTTGATCGAAAAATGCTAACGCTTGGTATATTTCTTGTTCCTCTGCAAAAAACTGATCTAATTCAGGCAAGACAGCACCGAAAGAATGCATCGCTTCTTCCATCACCGTTACATCATTGGAAGAAGAACGCTTGATATTGTCTAAGCTGACAAAAGCTGTATCGATCTGCTCATGATGCGCTTCTTGAACGAACGCATCCAACTGGTCGCGATCTAGTAAATTCTTATATACTTGTTCATGGTCTAAAAAACCGGCCGCTCCATTACATAAAATGTAGTTCGTAAAATCAAGATCGCGAATGATCTCTTGCGCATGAAATCGGCTCCGCCCTGTAGCAATCGTGACCAGATGACCGGCTTTGCGTAATTTTTCCAATGATTCTCTCGTGCTATCTAAAGCTTGTTTGTTTGAATCTAACAACGTTCCATCAATATCAAAAGCAAATAATTTGCGTCTCATCTCTTGTCGTCTCGCTTTCTTATAAATACTTACTTGCCTCTCGAACAGCTAACTTACTCAAATCTGTTGTCAGCTGTCTTTTTACCCAATCGGCATCGGTCTTACTATAATCGCGTAATGCCCAACCAATTGCTTTTTGGATAAAGAATTCCTTTGTTTGACGATCTTCGTCTATTGCTCGGATCAATAGTCCTGTGTCTGTTTGCTGTTTATAACCTAATTGCAACGTGATTGCTATTCGACGTAGCCAAAAATCTTCCTTTTTTTCAAACAATTGAAAGACTTCTTCACGCTGCTCTGGGTAGGCTTTACACCATGTGCTGTATACTTTCCTCCAAGAGTCGATGCTGTCCCACCATTCTTTTTTCTGAACTAGTGGCAACAATACGACTAAGTCTTCAAATGTAAGCCGTTTGATGTTTTTCTGGACTAAATCGATCGCTACATACTGATACTCTCTTTCGATTTGTTCATAATAATAATGAACAAAAGCTAAAACTTCAGAAATAGATAAATTTTTGCTCTCATCCAGTAACGGTTGTTGTAAAAGAGCGCGTTCCGGCTTAGGTACTCCAGCAAAGGAAAAAAGATTTTTCATGTACTTTTCCATTTGTAACGCTTTTTCCTCATTTTTTGGAAAAACTAAAACTTCCATGGTACTTCCCCTTTAATGAACGACTTTTTAGTCCACATAGGATGATTTTGACTGATTCAGCCAAGCATATCCCAGTCCCATTACTAAACCGCCACCAATATAATTTCCTGCCAAAGCAAAAAACAAATTATGTAACACATTGCTGACTGTCATTCCATCCATCTGTCCGTGAGAAGCAAAGTAAGCAAGCGTAAAGGCAGGAAAATTCGCTATCACGTGTTCATATCCTAAAAAAGCAAAAATGAAAATGATGAATACGACTGTGATCACTTTTCCGGCATCCTCTTTCATCCGCATGCTGATCAGTACAGCGGTATTGACAACGATATTCGCAAACATCCCTTCCACCAAAATCGTTGCTGCAGGTTTTGCTAGTTTTACTGCTATTGATTCTAACATAAAGTTGTCCAACGTTAAATCTTGAAATGGCGTAGTCATAGAAATTAGAAATCCACATAATATACCGCCAATCATATTGAAAAAAATACAGGCAAATAGAATCTTGGCTGCCTTACTTAAAGCAAGTCTCTGCCGAAAAACACCCACGGTCATATAAAGCATATTCGATGTTCCTAATTCGGCGTTCATGTATAGAATCATGACCAGACCCCAGCTGAACATAAATGCGTATAAAATCTTTCCTAGACCATGCGCGATATCTTCCCCCTTCATCGCGATCGCAAATGCCACAGCCGTTCCTAAAGTCAAAAACAAACAGGCGAGAACCGCTCGAACAGCGTAACGTGAAAAGCTGTTTTCAAAAAGATTCGCCTTCTTTTCAATTGAAGCATCGATTTTCTCAAATAATGGTGATACCGGATTCATTGATTTTCTCCTTAAACTTCCTTCGCTTTTTTCCATTTGCACATACCCTCTCATTTTATAAAGACAGCCTAGGTTTGTAAAGCGTTTTTATGTACTAATTATCTTGACATTCATGGATGATCTATCATATACTGTAGTTTGTGTAAAATAATGCAGCAGAAAAATAATAACTCATCCCTAGTTTGTTGCCCCGTCTCGGGTTCGATTGTGTAACCGCGGCTGCAAAGGTGAAGATTGAAGAACAAACTATATGATTATGAATTTTTCAACGGATTATTTTACTCCAAAAACTTATATTCATTGGAGGAAATTTTAATGTCTCGTTATACAGGACCATCATGGAAAATTTCTCGTCGCTTAGGCATCTCATTGTCAGGCACAGGAAAAGAATTAGCACGTCGCCCTTACGCACCAGGTCAACATGGACCTAACAGCCGTGGCAAACAATCAGAATACGGCATGCAATTAACTGAAAAACAAAAACTTCGTCACATGTACGGAATGAACGAACGTCAATTCCGTAACTTGTTCGTAAAAGCTAGCAAAATCAAAGAAGGTAAACATGGTGTTAACTTCATGATCTTACTAGAACAACGTTTAGACAATGTTGTTTACCGTTTAGGACTTGCAACGACTCGTCGTCAAGCACGTCAATTAGTTAACCATGGTCACATTTTAGTTGATGGCAAACGCGTTGATATCCCTTCATACCACGTAGAAGTGGGTCAAGTGATCTCAGTTCGTGAAAAATCACAAAACATCGTAACAGTAAAAGAAGCTGTAGAAGCAACTGTTGGACGCCCAGCATTCGTAAGCTTTGACGCTGAAAAATTGGAAGGTTCATTGACTCGTTTACCAGAACGTGACGAACTATATCCAGAAATCGACGAAGCTCTTGTCGTTGAATACTACAACCAAAGCTTATAATTTCAAAAGCTTTCTTGAAAAAGACCGCTATCTATTGGATAGCTGGTCTTTTTTTATATTTTCTATTTACAAAGGAATCACTTTGTTTTACAATTTCGTTAACCAAATAAAAATATTAAGTTAACGAAAAGAGGGCGTTATGAACCGAACATTGAAAGAATTGATACTTGCTGCGGAATTTGCCGCGATTATTTCTGTCCTTTCTCAGATGACCATTCCTTTTGGTTTGGTTCCTTTGACAGGGCAAACATTTGCTATTGGATTAACAGCAACTTTTCTCGGAAGAAAACTAGGATTGATATCTGTTGCAGTTTATCTTTTACTTGGCTTGATTGGTCTTCCTGTATTTTCAGGGATGACTGGAGGTATAGCTGTTTTATTTGGGCCAACTGGCGGATATTTGATTGGATTTCTCTTACAAACGTGGATAACTGGTTGGATGATCGAAAGAACGGATGCTCATTACTTGTATGCAATCTTTGCCAATCTAATGGGCTCTCTTGCTGCATTGATCTGCGGAACGATCTGGCTGAAAATAAGTGGTGATCTTACTTTTACAACTGCATTTGCCAGTGGACTACTGCCGTTTTTACTGCCGGAAGCAATCAAGGCAACTGGAGCAGCTTATATCGGTATCTTGATGAAAAAACGGCTAAATCGATTTCTTCATACAAATTAATCAAAAAAGCAGCATGGAAGAAGACTCAAAGTCTCTTCCACGCTGCCATATTTTAAATTAAACAGATCTTTATTTTGACAAATCCACTTTTTTACCGATCCAATAAATAATTATCCCACCGACAATCATTGATGCCAATTCTCCTAAAACAATCACCCACCAATTCAAGAAAAAAGGTAGTTGATATAAAATCGTTAGCTGACCAGCTACTGTAAACATGGAAAAAGCAAATACGCATGCTGTCACAGCCATTTTGATTTTCATGTTTTTGATGCGACTAGTGATTTTATAGTTGATAAGCAATACAATCAGCGTGCTGACGCTTCCTACTACAACATCTATCAGTCCAAAAGGAGAAGCAATATTAGCCAAAGCTACTCCCGCTGTTACCGCGACGATGTATCTTTTGTTATACAAGGACAGATAGTTGAACATCTCCGAGAGACGAATCTGAATCACTCCAAAGCTAAAGACAGACAAAACCAGCGTCACTGCCACATATAAACCAGTGACTAGCGCCATCCGAGTCGCATCTGTCGTTGTCCAGCGTTTGGCTGAACGGGTATTATTTTTTTCCATGTTCTATTTCTCCTTTGCAAGATAATTTTATCTTGGTAATGACTGCGACCAAAGGATGGGAAGAAAATTCCAACTGAAGTGCCGCAGAAGGTAGTGAAAAAGCTGCCCTGCAACAAGTAATAAGAATAGTCAAATAAAAATAGCTCCTTATATTTTTCATTTGGCTGGACTTGTTACCGCAGTTGCAAGCTTTTGAACACCGTTTATATCAAAAGGTCGTGAAAAGCCGCTTAGTTTCGAATATTAACGATTATTAAAAAGAATTTTTTGAACTGGCTGTTCGGCATCGAATGTCGGGAACAATCATCGACTTTCTTTTATCATCAACCATTTGGTTCTCTCTTTATTTCTTATCATACAGAAGCTTGAAAAAAACACAAGGTTATTTTAACAACCATCCGCCATCGATTGGGATGATCGTTCCTTGTATGTAGCTTGCTTGAGGAGAGGCAAGAAATAACGTCAGCTCAGCTACTTCTTCCGGCTGTGCCCATCGCTTGACTGGTGTTTCATTTGCGACCCACTCAGCCATCTCGCCTTCTCCTTCGAAATCAGCCGCATTCATTGGTGTTTGGATGGCTCCTGGAGCAATTCCTTTTACTCGGATACCCTGTCCTGCGTAATCCAGAGCGAGTTGTTTGGTAAAACCGACGATTGCATGTTTCGCACTTGTATAAGCGATCCCACCTCCGCCAGCAACCAAACCCGCAATCGAAGCCATGTTGATGATTGTTCCGCTTTTTCGACGGATCATATCAGGAAGGATGATTTTTGTCAGCTGATACATGCTTTTCACATTCGTCTCATAAATAAGATCCCACAGCGATTCGTCAGTTTCCATCAATGGTTTGTAGGCATCCAATATCCCCGCTGTATTCAGTAAAATCGTAACTTCACCAAAACGATCCTGGCATTTCGATACCGCTTGTTGGAGTTCTTTCATTTGTCGAACGTCACCTAGTGCGTAGGCAAAAGTTTCAGGAAATCGCAAAGAGAGTTCTTCCATTTTACCGAACTTTTGATCTAATCCAAATACAAAAGCATCTTGTTCAAGAAACGCTCGGGCTTGCGCAGCACCAATTCCAGAAGCAGCTCCTGTGATAAATACAACCTGTTTAGCTAGATCTGGATACTGGTTTTTCATTCTACGATCGCCCAATCATCTGCTAAAATATCACAGACTGTAGGAGCGAAGCTGGAAAAACCTTCGTCACTTGTTTTGATCAATAAGTAAGGTGTCACTGGACAGCCATCAAATTCATCATCGGATACGAGAACAACATAAAGTTCAAATCCACTCCATCCTTTACGAATAATCTTTGCACCTTTTTTCAATTCTGGTAAAATTTCTTCAAATGTCATCTTTTTTCTCCTTCTTTGTTATTGTTTTAATAGTTTTTTTTGAATCATTTCAAATTTTTGAGATAGTTGGATGTAATCAATTAATTTTAGTTCTTCAGTCACAATAAAATAGTCAAGATCCGCCCATGGTTTGCGGTGGACTTTACTTGTCGAAATCAGAAGATCAACTTCTCTCCCCCGATAATCTGTTGGCAGAAAAATCAGCTGATACTCATTACGGAAAAATGTCCGTAATCCCTCCTCTAACAGTTGCTCTTCAAATAATGGGAAATCTGTCATTAAAAGGATCGTGATCTTTGGAAGCTGTGGAGTAAAGGCTCCTAATGTTTTAAACACAGTCAGATACCGACCCATCAAAAACGCATGATTTTTAAATGCCAGATGATTGGGATGTTTGTGTCTACTTTCAAAAAAATGTACGAGCCATTGTTTCAATTCCTTGTTTTCAATAACTAAATGATTAATAAAATCACTACTATTGCCATCAATCGTTTCTTTCGCATTAGGAAAAAGATAGGCGAAAAAATGACTGCTGAATAAATAGTTTTCTGCCTCGAAGGTTAGATTTTCTGCTGGCAGCCCCTGCTCTTCCTGATAAAGAGAAAGAGCGGCTTTTGCTTCTGAAAGGGCTGTAAAGGGCGGTGTTTTTGCTTGTTGATGAAAATCAAAAATTTTCTTCCGTATCTTAGGATCACTATAATATTCTTCACGAGTCATCAGTACAAGAAATAATGCGCCTAACTCGTCTTCTACTTGAAAATAATTAGGAAATACCGGCTCCATGACTTGGCAAAATCGCTGGAACAACAGATTGTCAGAAATCAGCCGTCTTTTTTTCTCATTCAATACAACATAATGCTTCTGTGATTTTCTTAAAAAAAAGGCACCTAGCATATATTCCAATCGTCTTTTTTTGATCTCGTTCAGACGAACATTAAAAAAAGCCATGATATGTTCTGCCATATTCTTTACGTCCATTTGAGAAATCGTTTCAAATGGCCAGATTTTCCCTCGAAACAACTGCCAGAATGTCATATGCAAGTAAAGTCGAATGATTTCTTCTTCGCCTTGAGCGATATATGTACCTCGTTGCAGCCGAATTCCGTAAGTTTGCAGTTGCTGTTTCCATTCATTGATTTTTCGATGAGCAGTAGATTCACTAATGTAATGCTTTTGCGCAAATTGGTACATTGTATGGAATTCTTCAAAAAAAATGTCGTGCAGCAACTGGAATTTCAGCGTACTTTGCACGAGATAGATCAAAAAACGCTCATGTTCAATTGAATCGAGCGTATCATAAAAGTTATAACCAGAACGGTGATTTTTTGTAAACAAAGGGTGTGTCTTACCGCTAAACTGCTGATAGTTTTTAGACAGCTCGTTCAGGTATTTCGACACGCTGCGGGCATCCAGCTGAACAACTTGCGCTAATTGTGCAGCGGTATGCCAAGCTTGATCCTCAAAACTTTCTAGGAGGAGAATCTTATAATATAGATCTTTATCAAATTGTTTAAGATACTCGGAAGACAAATACACGTCTTTCCCTCCTTTTTTATGCTCGAACGTTTTGGTTATTGTAGCATAAAATAGTGGTTTTCGCATCAAAACAAGCCAGCAAAAGGCTGAAAGAATAACGGCAGCAACAAAACGGTCAATATCCCATTTACGCATATCGCAAGCCCTGAAATGATCCCTTCTACTTCGCCAATCTCGATTGCTTTTGCTGTACCGATAGCATGAGAAGTACTTCCTAACGCCACACCGCGAGCAACTGGACTTTCGATCTTGAATAGGCGGAAAATATGAGTGGCGATCAGCGAACCAAAAATACCTGTAGAGACAACAATAGCAAGTGTCACGGCATTCACCCCGCCCATCGTATGAGATAAATCGACAGAAATAGCCGTCGTTACAGATTTAGGTAGTAATGAGATCACCATCTCTTTATGAAGAGAGAAGAAGTAACCGAACCCTACACTAACCAAGCAATTTGCGACTATTCCTGCTAAAATCGCAGCCATTACAGGATAAAAATTCTCTTTCAGTAAACGGAAGTTTTTATAAAGAGGGATGGCAAGTGCCACTGTCGCAGGAGTAATCAGCATAGTCAAAAAATTGCCCCCGATATTATAGTCTTTATAGCTGATCTCAGAAAAATGCAAAAATAAGATAATAACAACAATCGATAATACGAGAGGATTCAAAACAGGCAGTTTATATTTCCGCAAAAATTTATCAGATAATACATACACTCCTAAAGTCAAACTTAAGCCAAATAGTGGATTCACAAAAAACTCAGTCAATTTGATTTTCCTCCATTTCGTTTACAGATACCCTTCCTGCTTTTTTCTTACGGACATAGCCCAGCAAAGCTTCTACACCTTCTGCCGTTTTTCCCGCTGCAACCATCGTGACGATGGAACACACGACGACTGCTCCCAGTAAAACAGGCCATATCGAAGCAATATCATCAAAATATTCCAATAAACCTACACCAGCAGGAACAAATAAAATAGCTAGATTATTCAATAAAAAATCACCAGTTGCTCCGATTTTTTCAGGATCAACAAGATGCATTTCAAATGCTAAAAATAAAAAAAGAATACCTAAGATACTTCCAGGAATAGGTAAATGAGCAAAAATCCGTATGCCTTCTCCTAATACAGAAAAGAAAATAATAATGAAAAACTCTTGAAAAAATTTCATCAAACAACACTCCTTACGTATAGCTTTCATTTTACTAACAAACCTTTTCTGAAAGTTTCAAAACATGCTGTTTCTAAGATACAATTTTTGAGAAAAAAAACGTTTTTTTTTTGGTATATTTATAGTTAAGCTTGGTGATTTGTGGAGAACTTTTAAAAAGAGTTGGAGTTTTACTGTTGGTCTGGTTTCTTATAAGTAATGGAATTCATTTTTTTATTCACATTTGTTAAGACTGCAGAAATCCTTCCGACACGAAACACTGCACCGATGCTTTTCGTGTTGATGTTTCTTTTTTTTTGCATTTTTATAACTTTTGGAGGTATTTATGGATTACTCACTAATGACCCGTCTTGCGGCGGAAATGATTGGTACAGCATTACTAATCGTTCTAGGTAACGGTGCTGTAGCAAACGTAGATTTAAAAGGTACAAAAGGATATGGCAGTGACTGGATGCTGATTGCTGTCGGGTATGGATTCGGGGTTATGATGCCAGCAATGATTTTTGGTGGAATCAGCGGTAACCACATCAACCCAGCATTTACAATTGCTTTAGCATCTAATGGTCTATTCCCTTGGGCTGAAGTTGTTCCTTATATCATTGCACAATTGATTGGTGCAGCGATTGGACAATTGATCGTAGTAGCTTGTTACAAACCTTACTACGACCAAACAGAAGACGTAAACCATGTGTTAGGTACATTCTCAACAATCAACAGCGTTGGTTCTAAATTCAATGGTTTCGTCAATGAATTCTTTGGTTCATTCGTTTTATTCTTTGGTGCCCTAGGTATTACAAAAGCACCATTCTTCCAAGATAATCTTGGTACAGCTCACTTAGCACTTGGTTTCCTTGTATGGACATTAGTTGCTTCACTTGGTGGTCCTACAGGTCCTGGACTAAACCCAGCCCGCGACTTTGCTCCACGTCTTGTACACGCACTTCTTCCATTGAAACATAAAGGTTCTTCTCAATGGGGATATGCATGGGTACCAGTTGTAGCACCTATCTGTGCTGGTGTCGTAGCAGTATTCTTATATAAATTATTATTTATGGCTTAATCAAAAGCTAAATAAAAAAACTTGGTACAGCGATTGCGTACCAAGTTTTTTTATTTTTAGAAAATGCAGTCGGACTTTCTAAAAGAAGTTCACTATTCGATCCTGTCGATGATTTCTTCAGGAAAATCGTCTATTTGCTTGTCAATTTTGCTGTCTTTGTATTTCTCTTCTTGGATAGTCAACAAAATCTTTGTAAGATTCCCCCAGTCTACTGCTCTTGGCGGATCGAGCCAAACCACTACTTGAGATGCACTTTCTTCATATAGATTATTCCTATTCGTGATTATAACATCCGGGAACTCAGGCTTTCCTGCCTCTATCACTTCCGTGTTCAGATTAATGTACAAGCTTAAATTTTTCTTGATAAATTGATTATAGGCAGCACCATAAGAAAAATCGATGATGATCTTTACTGGTTCAGAAATCAGTTGAATGGGTATGTGATTGATCAATAATAATAAATAACTGAAAAAAAGAAAAAATTTATCTTGAAGCAACTCTTTGCGTTTTGACGTTAGATCATTTATATACTCTATCAAATAGCAATAAAATGCTGGATAGTTTTCTCTAAAAAAAGAAACATCAAGTGGAAATTCATCAGCTTTATTAATAGTGTAATGCAAAAGTTTAAAATGTATTTTGGTTAACTCTCTTCGGATCAATTGGCTCGTCTCTTCTCGCAACAGATTAAACTGATTTTCAAAACTTTCAATGAATCGTTCATTCAACCATTCGATTGTTTCATCTTCATTTTTTCTCAAGTATTTTTGATCCAATTTATCATGAAGATAAAGCCAAGAGAGTGTCTTATTGATAAAAATAACGGATTTTTCTCCTAATACTCCTTTTAAGTGGTAAAATCCTATATCCGAAAAAAATAGCGACTGATTGCTAGCAATATCTAAAGAATCAGCTTGTTCAGCCAACAGGTTGATTGCTAAAAAGTGGAATAATTTCTTTTTTTCATAAGCAGACAGAGGATAATACTGTTTTAAATCTTTTAACATTTTTTCTATTTTTATAATTATAGGTAGCGTATACAATTCCACAAAACTTATCTCTGTTGAGTTAAAAAGATTATATAAAAAAAGCCGAATGTTTTTAGGATTCCCTGTCAACTTTCTCTTTTCAAAAAAAATTTGATATTTTTTTAGATTTCTTTTTAGTCTTTGTAATACTTTATAAGCCACAGAATAACTCACGTGATGCTGTTTAGCAAAATTTTCTACTGAGATATATTTTTCCTGAAAGAAAGCCAATACCATTTTCATAGATAAAGAATCCGTTATATAACGAGATAACAGAGCTTTGCTAGAACATTTTCCATTAATTTCCAGACATATATCCAATTCACTGACGGTTACTCGCAAATTTTTCTCTAGATCGAACTTTTGTAAATCATGTTTCAGCTTATCGATCGTTTTTTTCAAGAGAAATGTCGATAGCGACATCTCTTCTTGAACATTCGATATTGACTCTGATAAATTTGAGCTTGCTTCTAAATATTTAAGTAATGAATAACTTCTGTGATCTTCTTTGCTTAAAAAAAACTCATAATTCATTAGTCATCAGCTCTTTCTACGTATATTACTTTCCATGCATTCACCAACTAGCTGGGGATAAAACTGATTTCCTGGATCCGAGTCACTGTTGTCAGCGATTCTTGTTTGTATAATATACATCGTCCTGTCTTTTTTTAACATTTTGGAGAGCGTTTTATTTGGCCTTTCTCGCGATCAAACCTGTTATAAGAATTATATCATTTACTAGTATGCATTTTTATTAATAAAATGGTATATTTTATATTATTATAAAAAGAGCCCAACCATCCTACAATAATAAAAATTTACTATTTGTTATCTTAACCTTACTTTTCTTTCTCTTCTTTTTTTCTCAAAACAAACAAAAGTATGCATAATAAAATAAACAATAAGAAAAGTGAAGCTACTAAGATATAAATCCAATTATTGTCTTTTTTAATCGTAACATCCGTCGTGTTCAATTCCTTGGCTACTTTTCCGTCTATTGTAAAATCTTTTTCAAATACCCATTGATTGGTATAGTTGATCGTAGTATTTCCTTTTTTTCTCGAAAATTTTCCATTTTCATTTTCATTTCCTAAAACAGTCATTTTAAGGTGATATTCACCTGGGGTTAGCGGTTGACCATTCAAAGCTGTTGGAAAAGAAAAGTTTGTATTCGGCGCAATCTGCAATCCTTCTTTTTCCTCTTGATATAAAACTTCAGAATGTCCTTTTTTTGTAATTTTTGTTTCAATAACTACTTGATTGATATAGGTTTTTTGATCATTTTGAACGTTTGCTAAGATGACATTTCTTGCATTGATTTGATCTGGTTTAACTTCATGAAGAGTAAGGTTCGGAGCAACTTCGTTCAGTGTCTGTTGCATCAACAAAGCAATAATATAGGTGTATTCATTCTCAATCGATAAGCTTTGATCCTTAGTTTCTGTTTGGTCCTTTTCCGTCTGGATTTCTTGGAATGTGATCCCACCAGCCAATACACCATCAAATCGCTCATTCGGCATCCTGACATGAAAAGCAACGGTTTGGTCACTTTTAGGTTTTAGCGTCACTATCTGTGGATAGCTCACATAATCTACCAGATCAAAGATCAGGCTCATGTCTTTTTCAATCTCGTTTTTTCCGTATTCAACCATCACATTTGAATTGGTGGTTGCGCTATTCACAGAAATATCGATTTTCACTTCTTTTTCTGTATCATTTCTCAATTCCGCTTTTACTTCTACTTCCTGATCCGGATCAAGTTGAAGATCGAAGTAAGTTTTTCTCTTGTCGATTTGATTCTCTGAAGTTATCGGCGTCACTGAAAAATTAAATGCACTAGCTGACACTGATATATTGTTAAAAAGTGCCCCTAAAATAACTAGGAGTGTGATAAATAATTGTTGTTTTGGTCTCAAGAAAATCGCTCCTTTAATCATATGTAAGAGAAGACTATAACAAAATCTTGTCTCTGTGGGACACAAGAGCCTATGGTACCTGTGCCCTTCTTGAAACTCAATAATTTTGTTATATTCTTCTCTTCCTGTTAATTTCCTGGGACATCTGCAAGTATCCAAGATAGTTTCCCCTCAAAGGTTCCGATTCTTTGGTTTTCTACAGGAATATCTATTCTGATTCCACGATGAGCTGTAGAATCTAAAAGAGAGGACAAATCGCTTTCACCCTTTTGATCACTTTCGAAAATCGTAACAGCGGATGTCCCTATAACCGTTGTATTTTCAGAGGTAACAAAGGAAAGAGCTTCTGGAAGCTCAAAATCTCCATTTGTAAGAACTTTCTCTTGTTTCAATTGTAATTTCCAACTTCCAAAAGCCCGTTCATCTATAATTTTCAACCCACCTGAAAACTGTCCGAATTCACTTAATGGTCTACTGGATATTTTATGTTTTCCAAAATTGACATATTGAGGAGCAGTTGAGAGATAAAGTTTGCCTTTTCTGTAATAAAAATAGATATCCTCTGTATTTTCGGAGAAGATGCCTTCTGTATTCGCTGAATCCGAGTCAAAGACATACCCTTCAATATCAATAGGAGTTTCTTTATACTTCTCTCCTATTTTCCCAGTGATTGTTTTCATTTCAGCAATATCAATCTGACTGTCTTTATCTTTATAATAAACATGGATATCTATCTCCTTCAGCTTTGCGATCTTTAGGTTTATTTCATTCGATTACTCAATCAAATTCTCGTTTTCAAGGTATTCAAAATGCATAGTGAGTACTTTTTCAGGAATTACTTCCTGCAAAGTTGTCTCCAATTCGATTATTAACGTATCTCCAGCAATAAAATAATCTGTTAGATTTAGCGTGACTCGATTTCCGGTTATCAAGATATCTTTGGCATCAATTTGATTTCCATTGATCAAGATATGCTCGGGAATAGTTAATTCTTGTGGGAGGTCGATACTAGTCTGCATTTTCTTATATTCAAGAAAATCCCCCTCGACCTTCAATGTATTTCTGATAGTTATCTTATCGTTTCCTCCAGCTTCAGCGATGGCACCATAATCACTATCGTTGACTTTTACATCAGCTGTTGATGTGACATTCGATGGAAGTCGCGTGACAGCGACAGCATTTTCTTGAAAAAAAGTACCTGTTGAAGAAGTAAACCCCCAATTTACTTCTGTAGAACCGAACTGCCTAATGAGATCAGGTATAATCCGAGAAGAGCGACCGACACCTTCCAAATCATAAGTAAGACTTCTTTGCTCCGCGTCCCATTTAATTATTAACAAGCGCCATGTGCCATTAGAAAGAAATGTAGGAGCTACCGTCACGCCAGTATGCTCTCCAGAATAATTATTATTATTTGGTTTAGGCGTGACAAAAGCGACATGTCCATGCCCTCTATTATCAGCAGTTATCTCTCGATCCATTCGATCAGAAGAACCACTATTTTTATACGTATCAAACTCAATCGAGAGCGCATTCGCAATGTAAGGTTGGCCAGAACGAGTAGAATATGAGCCAATTCCCATACCTGGCGATCCAATAACTTGACTGGGATTACTAGCCATTCTAGGATCGCCAGTCAATGTAAAGGTCATGCCATCTCCCGCTCTATCTCGTTGATTTCCTAAGTATAAATAAGATTTAAATGTAAAATCCGAGAGTAAACTAATCTTCTTATTTGACCAAATAGCACCTCTTTGAGACCTTTCTGCTGGGTTCAACTGCAGTAACTTCCCATTTTCCAATATGGACGTGCTAGTACCGATAGGTGTTTGAAAAATTTTATCGATAGAAATAATATTGGGATCGTCAGGCAGCTCAACCGCAGAAATTGGTGCATCTTCCAGTCCTTGTTTGTCCGAACCCTCAGCTTCTACGTTGTCAGTGGTCTCTCCACTACTCGAAATACTTAAATCCTCACTGCTTTCTTGTGTCTGGTTGGATTCTATTAAACTGTCGAATGTCGAAGTGAGTTTGCTTTCTTCGTCTCTTCTATTTCCATGCTCCAACTGATTCAATTCCAAAGAGTACCCTATGATCGGAAAGATATTAGTCACTAAGAGACTGCTTAAAATGAGCACGATCCTCCTCTTTTTCAATATATCTTTTCCTCCTGAACGTTAAATTCCTAGATGAACTATTCGTATCCAAACAAATTTAGCCTAGCCTTTGACAATTTTTGCTCGATTACCTCGCAAGACAATATGACTACGTATTTATTTTTAACAGTTCTTTTCAGTAAACTAGTTGTTAGGTGTATCTTCTAATGTCCAAACTAATTTAGTGGAATATTGTTGCGCTAACTTGACAGATTTACCGGGTACCGAAAGCTGTACCGCATCTTGATTTTCATTTTCATTTGCACCAAATCGATAGACCCAAGTCCCCACACCTGTTCCTGATTTAGCATTAATTGCTAACGTATTGTTTCCTCCCGGTGTCAACGTTAATTCAGAATTCACCGTTTGCGGCGTATATGTTGGATCAACCAAAGAAACAGCCTGCCCTTTCGTAAATTTCAGCTGTGCTCCAACTAGTTCATCCCCACTGGCAGTTTTAAACTGTTCTGGTTGAGAGACACTTAATTTCCACCCAGATAAGGTACCTCTCCTATCTGTCACTTGGACATATGTCGGTTTTCTAGACCCATCGTTCATCACATCAGCAGCTGCATAATACGTTTTATCCGCAGTAGAAATTTTTTGAGTCCCAAATTTGAATTTTGATCCATAATCAATCGATAATGCCCCTCCTGTTCCAGGGCTTGGAGGATCTGATGGATCGACAGGTTTATTGGGATCAGGATTCTCTGGATCAACAGGAGGAGTTACACCCTCATCTCCTGCTTCAAATGTAATCGTTCCTTCTGTGTTATATTCCTTTGGGTATACTTCAGTTGCAGAAACAAAAGTCGTACTTGCTACCATGCTGAATAACATCGTTGTTGCTGTTAATACGATTTCTTTTTTCATCATTGACATTCCTCTTTCTTTATTTACTAAACATATCAGTCAATTGGATTAATCCATAGCAAAATTCTGTTTTACGATACTTATGAAATAAAAGAACATAGACCTATATTTAGTCCTATGTATCGATTAGTTATAAATGATTATCAGCCCGATTTGACTTCTAGTTTTTATTGCAACTTGATGCAAACACAATCTAGAAATACAGCTGTCATAGCCTTTAAAATAATTCGTAAGTCCCCCTCCTATCTATCAAAATGTGACTTGACTGCCTAGACTTCAATCAATATTAATTATAATTAAATAAAAAATGTATATTATATTTTTTTTTGTGATTATCGTTCAAAAAAAGAATAAACGCTTGCATTTAGTACTCCGCGAGTTACAAATCATCCGATCAAATAAACATTCGCTGATTATTTTCCACAAAAAAAGCAGCATATCCACGATAAATGGATCTACTGCTCTTACTTATCCTTATGTTTTACAAGGTATTTTCTTTTACACATTACTAATGCTGTCTCAATACGGAACGATTGTCATCGCCTGTTCAAATTCCTCTTGCAAATGTTGTGTTTGATAGGCCTGAAAAGCTGGGTGATGGGCACGCAAGAGGACACGTAATTTCATGGGTTCATAGCTATCTAACAGCTGTTCTTTCAAGACAAAATCTCGGGTCAGCTGCCATTCATAATAATAACCAAAAGGTCTGCAGCTGTAAATCGTGTGACCGATGGATTTATCTTCAAAGCGACGATGCGTATGGCCAAAAACTACTTGTTTGATATTTGAATAACGGTCAAGTAATTCTCCGAATGATTCTGATCCTAAAAATGCATTTAATTTGTTCCAACGCTCATAAGGAGCAGATTGATACATGATAAATGCCCGTTTAGGAACGAAATGAGTGGATAAAATCACCTCAAGTTTTTTTGCTTCCAGCTGGTCTAGCAAATTTTTTGCAGCTGCAAGCATTTCTGCATTGACCTCGAGATCTGTTTTCCCACGCTGGATGAACCGATCATACCAATACAAACGCTTCATTCGTACGATTGCCTCGTAATCTTTCAATTCGGAAAACTGATAGTCGTACCAGCCATTCATCCCTAAAAGAACGGTCTGCTCATTTAAAGCAATATACCGTTCATTTAAAAAATGTGGGTCTGGAAAATGGTCCATCATCTGTTCATTGGGCACATCTGCCAACTCGTGATTGCCGAAATGAAATGTCGTAGATAATCCTTTATTGACGAAAAATTCGACAACAGCTAGGCAACGGTCTACTTTATTAGCCGTATCTCCGGCTAGATGAAGCCGAGTGATCTTGTGCTTTTGCAAAACTTGCCAAAGCTGCATCAGCTCTGATTCGCCGAATTTATTGATGTCCACATGTAGGTCGCTGATGATCGCCAATTTTCCCATTTTATCCCTCTAGTCTTTTCGAACAACTTGCAAGTTGCCTTTTCTCAAGCCGCTTGGTCCTTTTAATTGTAAACTATTATAAGTTGGTTCTAAAGCAAGTGTGGATGGATCATCCATGTAAAGTATTGCACTGTCTTTGATTTTGATTGGTCCAACTGGTGTATCAGCCACTACAGAATAAAGACTTAGATCTGTTTGTGTATCTTTTTTGACAATGATCAATCGAAATGCCGTGTCCAATTGGCAACTGACTTGGCTTTCTGCAAATGGACCGTCACCGTTTTCGATATCTAATAAAAGTTGATCGTCTGATTCTAATTTATTCTTCAATACTTCTTGTGCTTCTTTTGTCACTTCTAATTTCATCTGTATCACCTCATGTCATAGAATAATCACTTTATCCATCAGATGCAACTAATTTGTCTGGTTCTGACTGTTCTCAATTTATTGGAAAGTAAGTCATTCGTTTATTATGATTTCTCTTATCACAAAAGAGACAACTTTCCCTTTTCTTCGTTCAGTTTCTTGAACGGAAAAAGACCCAAAAAGCAACCTGTTATTTGTTTAACCTTATTCCTTTCTTAAATAACAAAAAATACTATAAAAAATAAAAAACCTTTAACAACTATTGGAAAAAGAATTACTTTTTGTTCACGGATTATTAACAACTCTTCGGTAGAGTAAACTTATCAAATAAAAAGACTTCTTTGGAGGAATCACTATGAAGGAATATATAAAAAACATCTATTTTATCGAAGAAACACAAAATATCGAGGGTTCTTATATTGAAGTAAAAACACTATTTGTCAATGAAGATAAAACCAAAGCATTGGATATTTATAAAAAATTAGCTTCAAAAAAAACGAATAGTTTTGGATTGATATTAAGCGAGTATAAAATCAAAGCAGAAGAAAGTTATTTCTATCAATTATTAAAACGGTGGAGTAAGCTTCCCGCCGATTTTTATCGAAAAATGCAGATCATCAACTATCAACCACTTGCTGAGACACATGCCTAAATAGAGGTTGTGAAATCAGTGCTTTGAGCTAATACCGAAGGTCAGCTGATTGAACATTGTTTAGAAGAGATTGTGACAACTGCGATTTGCTTTGAGTAATAAGAACGCTGGACAGAAAATAGCTTCTCATATTTTCTAGTCTAGTGGACTTATTGCCGAGAAGCAGCAGATGGAACATCGTTTAGAAGAGATTGTGACAACTGCGATTTGCTTTGAGTAATAAGAACGCTGGACAGTAAATAGCTTCTCATATTTTCTAGTCTAGTGGACTTATTGCCGAGAAGCAGCAGATGGAACATCGTTTAAAGAAGAGATCGGTACAAAATAAAAATATCTAAATTTAAGTTTTATCTAAGTTTCGCTTTGTACCTTTGATTCAAATCAAAGGAGGCGATCTTGATGCTGAAAAAATGGATCACACTATTTTTTGCCACTCCCCATTCTAGAATCAACCCGTATGATGTAGAGAATGAATTCACGTTGAAAAAAGATTTCCCAAATAAATAAAAACCATCCGTAAAATCATCAATACGATTTTACGGATGGTTTTTGATAACTTCTTTTAGGATAGGCTCTTGCTATTTAAGAATGTAAGAAACATTATTGTTACATAGTATGAGAGTTTAATCCTCTGTTATTTATGCTATTTAAATGCTTGATTCACATCTTCGATCATCAGTTTCATTGATTCTAAACCGCCCCCGCTTAAATACCAGACATCTGGTTCAAGGGAGATGATCTGCTGATTTTTACCAGCATTCGTTTGTGCTACCAGTTCATTGGCAGAAATATCATCTTTGCTGTCGTCTCCACCAATAGCTTTTGTTCGGTCTACCACAAATAAGATATCCGGATTTTTTTCTAGCACATATTCATAAGAAACACTTTGACCGTGAGTGGATGCTTCGATTTGATCATCTGCTTGTTCAAAGCCAAATAAATCATGGATGAAACCGAATCTAGAACCAGATCCGTAGGCTGACAATTGCCCTTCATTCACAAGTGTGACTAGTGCTTTTTTATCAGACGCTTCTGCTTTCTTTTTCGTCTGATCGATTGCACTAGATAATTCCTCTAATTGAGTTTTGGCTTCTTCTTGCTTGCCAAAGATCTCCCCTAAAGTAGTGACATTTTGCTGGAAAGATTCCCATGGCTTTTTCGCATCTAAAGAAAGGAAAATGGTCGGAGCAATTTGACTTAGATCTTTTTGAAAATCTCTTTGCCGGCCAGAAATGATGATCAGGTCTGGCTGAAGCTGATTAATTTTTTCTAAGTCTGGTTCTTTTATTCCACCTGCTGATTCTACTTTTTTATAGGATGAAAGATACTCAGGAAGGCTGCTTGTAGCTGCTCCAACTACCTTATCTCCAACACCAAGAGCATCCATCGTATCTAAAGAACCATTGTCGAATACGACGACTTTTTCAGGATTCTTTGGCACCTCGATTTGATCGCCATTACTGTCTTTTATCGTTAATGCCGTTTCAGCTTGCGTACTGCTTTTCTTTGTATCTGCCTGACTGGTGTTGTCACTATTTCCACATGCTGCTAAACCAAATGATGCTAGAATCAAGATACCTACTACTAATTTTTTCATCTCTTCTCTCCTAATGTTAGTTTTAGAAATAAAGACAGAATCTGCGACCTTCAATCTCACAAATTCGTATGTCCATTTCGTACAATTCGTCCAGTACATCTTTTTTTATCATTTCTTGGGTCGTTCCTTGCGTGAATAACTGCCCATCTTTCATTGCAATAATTTCGTCTGCATAACTTGCAGCAAAGTTGATATCATGAAGAACAATAACAATTGTTTTCCCGATTTCTTGTACTAATTTTTTTAAGATCTGCATGATTTGAACCGCAAAATTCATATCTAGATTGTTCAAAGGTTCATCCAGTAAAATATAATCCGTGTCTTGCGCTAGTACCATTGCAATATACGCACGTTGGAGTTGACCGCCTGAAAGAGTGTCAATCGATTGATCCGCTATTTCTTCTAACCCAAGGTGTTCCAGTGATTCCTGAACGATTTCCTCGTCTTTTGTCGTCAATTTTCCTTTCGTATAAGGAAATCGTCCAAATTCTACTAATTCTTTCACGGTGATTTGGACATTTATTTCATTCGATTGTCGTAGGATCGATAATTTTTTGGCTAATTCATTGGATTTCCAAGCCTTTACTTCGTTATGGTCTAAATAGATTTCACCTGTATCTTTTGGTATCAAACGACTGATCATCGACAACACCGTTGACTTTCCAGCACCATTTGGACCGATAAAAGCAGTCAACTTCTTTTCAGGAATCGTTAACTGTACATCTTTAACCACTGATTTTCCATGGTACAGTTTATTGACCTTTTGTAAATCAATCATAGGATACTCTTCCTTTCGCGAATCAATTTTGTGACAAAATAAATTCCTCCGACAAATTCAACGACGACACTCACTGTTGTATTCCAGCCGAAAATCTGCTCTACTGCGAGCTGCCCTCCTGTCAGAAACAGCATAGCTACCAGAAAGCTTCCGATAAATAGCTGACCATGACGATAAGTAGAAAAGACACGATAACTGATATTTGCGACAATAAACCCTAAAAAAGTAACTGGACCCACAAGAGCCGTTGATGTCCCTGTCAAAAGACTGACACAACATAAAATCAAAAATTCAAAACGATCTGTGTCTATCCCGAGGTTTACTGCTTGTTCATTTCCGAGATGGAAAACGTCTAGCGCATGTCGATATCGAAATAACAGGTACCAGCAGCCGATAATGATCAAAGAAGCAGGCAAAAGATACTGACTCTGGATATTGCCAAAGCTTGCAAATAATCTGCCTTGAAGCAAATCATATTCATTCGGATCCATGATGACTTGTAAAAAGGTACTGACACTACCAAAAAGCGTACCTAAAATCATCCCTGACATCAGTAATAAAAAAAGATTCGCTCTCATTTTTTTCAAAAGAAAGAAAAATAACAACAGACTCAGCCCAACCATCAGCCCAACGTTCAATAAGAAAAAAACTGTACCTGTCTGCTGAAGCATCGTCACTCCTCCGATAAAGAAGAAAAGGACCGTTTGGACAAGGACATATAACGACTCAAGTCCCAATACGGAAGGAGTCAAAAACTGGTTATGCGTAATTGTCTGAAAGCTGATTGTGGCACTGCTGACAGCTAGCGAGACGAGGATAAATGCAAAAATTTTCTTACTCCTCAATGCCCATGCAAAATGCCAGTTTCCATATGTATGGATCGTCAAGTACATTCCTGTAACAAATAAAACAAGAACAAGCATACCAATAAAAATAGATGGCTTTTTTTTAAGCATATCGTCGCCCCCTTATCAGAAGATAAAGGAAGATAGCCCCACCGATGATTCCAACGATCACACTGACTGGTATTTCATAAGGAAAAATCAACACGCGAGCGACAAGATCGCAAAATACTAAGAACAAACTACCTGCTAAAGCAGTTACGCCAATTGTTTTGTGCACTTGATCTCCATATATTCTAGAGACAAGATTCGGAATGATCACTCCGATAAAAGGAATGCTTCCTACCATGATCAACATGACTGCACTAGCCAATGATACTAAGCCAATGCCTAAAAACTGCATCTTCTGGTAATCTATTCCCAAATTTACTGCAAACGATTCGCCCAGACCAATGATCGTAAATCGGTAAGCAAATAGCCAAACCAAGAGCAACAATGGAACAACAGCATACAATAACTCATAATTTCCTCGTATCACAGTCGCAAAATTCCCTTGAAGCCATGAAGTCATATTTTGTACCAACTGGAATTGATAAGCAAAAAAAGTAGCAACTGAACCAATGATATTCCCTAACATGACTCCAATCAACGGAAGCATCAATTGATTTTTCTGGGGGAACAATCGCGTAAGGGATAAAAAAAGCAATGTTCCTGCAAAAGCAAAGCAAAATGCTGTCAAGGATCGGACAATCAAGGATGCACCAGGTAGGAAAATCATAGCCACTAAAATACCTAAACGCGCACTATCCATCGTGCCCGCAGTCGTTGGTGAAACAAATTTATTTTGGGTCAAATGTTGCATGATCAACCCACAAATACTACTGGTCGCTCCCACAAGGATCAAACAAATCGTTCGTGGCAAACGAGTCGCTAGCAAGATTTGTAAGCTTTGCCCATCTAACTGGAGCAGTTCTGACAATTGTACATTCGATACTCCGATGAACAATGAAATACTACTTAAAATAACTAATAATGCTACTAGTCGTCCGTA
Source organism: Enterococcus sp. E4-223 (assembly GCF_035727065.1). Taxonomy (NCBI): domain Bacteria; kingdom Bacillati; phylum Bacillota; class Bacilli; order Lactobacillales; family Enterococcaceae; genus Enterococcus; species Enterococcus sp. E4-223. The sequence goes on from NZ_JAPMLH010000005.1 coordinate 139,802, forward strand.
GCGCATCCAATCCACCTTTCTAATTGAGAATGATTTTCATTCTTATTTTAAGTGAATCGTTGAACAAAAGCAACCGCTTTTTCATATGTTTTAGGTATTATTGGGAATATGCTATAATCGTAAGAAAGACAAAGAGAAGAAGGAGGGTATTTTTTATGGCACAAGATGATGTAAAAAGCCATTTGGATAAGGGACTTTATGGTACACCTTTAGTGAACCCTGAAGAACAGCATAAATATTTAGGGACATTCAGGGAACGCTGCTATCTTAGTATGACTGTTGCTGAAATGATCCAACCAAAAAACAAAGAAAACTTTTTAAAAGAACTCAAAAAACATCCAGATGCTTCCATACTCTTGAATGGGGCTCTACCCCTTTCTGTCCAAAACCAATATATCCAGCTAGCAACGAAAAACAATAGCCGTTTCACTGTAGTCAACGATTACGTCACTGCAAATCCTGAGGAATTCGGATTGCTCTTAACAGCAAAAGAAGCAGTAAATGAACCTGTGATTGATATCGAAAAAAAATACCCAGAAGAAAACTCTTCGCCAGCTGAAAAAGAAAAACCAAAAAAGAAAAAAAGCTTCTGGGATCGTTTATTTTAAAACGAAAAAACACATAAATTTTTACATGCAAAAAAAGCTTTTGATCAGATTGACATCAAATAGGACAATCTGTCAAAAGCTTTTTCTTTTAAAATACTTCAGGATATAACAATTTCAATACATTCATCGTCAATCTTCTGCCTTTTCCTGCAAAAGGATAAACATGCATATGCATCGCTGGATTGAAATTTGCTTCGATGATCCCATATGCTTTTTTATCAGTTGTAGGATCGATTTCTTTATCTGGTATAATCAAATCGATACCACTGATCTTAGCTCCTAGTGCTTCTACCGCAGAAACGGCGATTTTTTTGTAAGCTTCAGAAAATTCATCAGTCATATCGATCGAATCACCACCTGTACTGATATTTGAGTTCTCCCTTAGATAAACAATTTGATTGGCTTGGGGAACTGATTCGATCGTTAACCCTTGTTCTTTCAACATCAATTGTTCTAATTCACCTAATTGGATCAATTCTAAAGGTGCACGATGATTCGTTCCACGCAAAGGGTCACTATTTTTTTCTTCAACTAGTTCTTTCACTGTTCGGATACCGTCACCAATAACATTAGCAGGGACTCGCAACATGATGGCTTGGACTTCTCCGTCGATCACAAAGAAACGATATTCCGTTCCCGGCATAAATTCTTCTACTAAAACCGAACTGTCTTCACGAAAAGCAATGGCTAAACCTGCTTGATAATCTTCCAGACTAGCTCCTTCCTTGAAAATCGTGATACCTAACCCGTAATTGGTTGATTTAGGTTTGATCACAAATGCCTGCTCGGCAAATCTCGGATAAGCTTTTACCGCTTCTTCCATGGATGAAAATTCTGCGCCTCCTGGTACCCGGAACCCAGCTTCTTTTAAGACTTTTTTCGTTACTGTTTTGTTTTCCATGATAAGTGGGACGATATAGCTGTCCTTACTTGTCATGTTTGCATTTTTCACATATTCTACATGGTCTTGGAATTGCAGACGCAAAAATTGATCCGACTCATCTAATACTTTGACTTGGACACCTTTTTGGATGGCATCGAACATAAATATCTGAGTAGAAAGTTCCATTTCGCGAAAACCAGCCAACTGATAGGGACGTTCATGGCTTTCTTTATAATATTGATGTCCCAATGCCACAGCAACTTCTTGCTGACTCGATAGCTGTGCTTCTTGATAGAGTTTCGCTGCTAACGTTTGTTCAGGATGATCCATTTGAGTCAATGCTTCCTCTACTAAATAAAGAGAATCCAACCAATCCAATTCAACCAGCATTTGCTTCATCCCTTCAAGAATTTCTCTACCTTCTTGATGAAATTCTGTTTGATCTGATGGTTGTTCTAGTGCTACTTTGTTATTTCGAGTCGTACCTTCTGCTACCCATTGGTCACAGTCTTCTTTTTCTTCTGTCCATAACATGTACATCAGGAATAATTGTAAGAACCGAACTTGCTCTGGATTGATACCCAATCTTGCATAAGGATTCAAATCGATATTCCGCAATTCAATATAACGAACACCTGTTGTTGCTAAATCTGCGACTTTCTTTCCGCCTCGGAAACGAAGCGGTGTATAAAATTCTTTCTCCTCCGAAAGTTTCCCTTCTTCGATCATTCGCTCGATATCTGCTAAATACTGTTTCATAGAAGCATAGGAAACTTTCACATTTGGATGATTCGTATAGCCCAGCGCACTGTTGCGAATACTGCGAACAGGTTCTTGCGGATGTGATTCATCTAAAAAGTAGTTCTTCTCACTCATTGGTGAAGCACCGAATAAATAAGTGATCATCCAGCGATAGCGCATAAAGTTTCTCGCTGTTTTCAAATAAAGTTCTGTTTTGAATTCGGAAAAATCTTGAAATTCTTCCTGATGGCTGAACAATGTTCTTAGCAACTCATCGCCAAATTCAAAATTGAAATGGATACCGCTTACCATCTGTTTTCGCTTCCCGTATTCTTTTGCTAAATAACGTCGATACAAGACATCTTCGAAATTTTTTAATTTTGCAATAATGATCTCTTCGTCTTTTTCCGGTAAGGCAGGTGGCATACTTAATGGCCAGATCATCTCTTCTTTCGGTATAGAACGAGCAGTCACATCATAAACAGCAGCGAGATACTGAAATAATTCGGGAATAGAATCGGTAACAGGGGTGATCATCTCTGTTTGTGTTTCGCTAAAATCTGTTTGGATATAGGGGTGATAGGATCGATCGCCAAAGATTGCTGGATGATCGGTTTTTGCTAGATTTCCTGCAAGATCAACCCGCTGTCCTTCCCGTTCTATACCAAATCGAGCTTGGTCGATAAAAGGGCGCGCATTGACATGCAATAATAATTGCTTAAAATTCATCATTAAGTGACCTCCAATTCATATGAATCTAATTATAATCAAAAAGTCTAAGAAAAAGAACGAAATTGTTTGAGAACCGCTTACAAATAAGTATAAAAATGAAGGCATCAAAAACACAGCTATGTTAAAAACAATCATTCAAACAAGGAGCTGCAACTTTTGTCACAGCTCCTGCTTTTTAGACATGGGTTATTCTTCTTTTAGTAATCCTTTGAACAATCCAACGACAAAATCATTTGGATCAAACGGCTCCAAGTCATCGATTCCTTCACCAAGACCGACCAATTTCACTGGTAAATGCAATTCATTACGGATAGCAAGTACGATACCGCCCTTTGCTGTACCATCTAATTTTGTCAAAACAAGACCGGTCACATCTGTTGTTTCTTTGAATTGTTTTGCTTGAACCATCGCGTTTTGACCAGTTGTTGCATCTAGTACAAGAAGTGTTTCTTGGGGTGCTTCTGGTAATTCCCGCTGGATTACTCGTTTTATTTTTTCTAATTCGTTCATCAAGTTCACTTTATTTTGCAGTCGGCCTGCAGTATCAACTAGTAAAACATCTGCCTGCTCTGTCTTTGCTCTTTCCAAAGCATCGAATACGACAGCTGCTGGATCGCCGCCTGCATTGCCACGAACAACTTCAACACCAGCGCGTTCGCCCCAGACAACTAACTGGTCGATTGCTCCAGCGCGGAAGGTATCTGCTGCTGCCATCAATACTTTTTTACCTTCGTTTTTGAACTGATGGGCAAGTTTACCAATACTTGTTGTTTTCCCTACACCATTAACACCGACAAACAAAATAACTGTTAGTCCGTCTTCTTGGATATTTAGTTCATTTACTTCATTGATTCCTTCCGCTTCATAGAGATCCACAAGTTTCTCGATGATCGCATTTTGGACTTCTGCCGATTTTTTCGCATTTCTGAGTTTCACTTCTTGACGTAATGCTTCGGTGATTCGTATCGCTGTTTCAAAACCTACATCTGCACCGATAAGTGTTTCTTCTAATTCTTCAAAAAAGTCTTCATCGACTGTTCGAAAATTGGCAAACAACTCATTCATCCGTTCACCAAATGTTTTACGCGTCTTTTCTAAACCCTTGTCGTACTTCTCCTGTACTTCAACTTCTTCTGTTTTCTCTTCGCCAGTAAAAGCACGCTTGATTTTATCAAAAAATCCCATTTGACTCCCCCCTACTCTAATACAAATTTTTGGATCACTTTGGCTACGCCATTTTCTTCATTGCTGGCTGTCACGAAATCTGCTGCTTCTTTGACGAAAGGCACAGCATTCTCCATCGCTACGCCTAGTCCAGCGTATTGGATCATCGGTAAATCATTTTCTTCATCACCGATTGCCATGATTTCTTCTTGTTTCAAACCAAGATCTTTTGCCAATAAAGAAATACCATAAGCTTTTGTAACACCTTTTGGCATAAATTCCAAAAGCATACTTCTCGTTTTGATGATCTCATACATTTCATGGAATTCTACTGGTATTTCTTTGATTTTAGGATCTAATTCTTCTTGGTCATAAGCGATTACTGCCTTATTAAGCACAAATTCATCTGTAATATCGCTTATATCCGCTGGTTGGAATTGCAGCAGCTTATTCAACACATTGTACAAGGATTGCTTCCTTGGGGCACTAGGCAGCTGTAAAACCACATTGTCAGACAAAACATCTAATGGCAGATCCAATTGCTGAGCCAATTTGTATAAGCGTTGGATATCTGATACTTCCATCACTTTCTTTTCCATGATTTCACCAGTATCATTTTTTTGTACCAAACCGCCGTTGAAAGTGATGCTGTAGTCACCTTCATCTACCAGTCCTAATTCTTGCAGATAATGCGCCATCGCAGCTAAGGGGCGTCCTGTACATAGAACGATCTTGACCCCTTGCTGTTTTGCTTGTGCTAATGCTTGTTTATTCTCATCTGAAATCAGCTTTTGTTCATTTAATAATGTACCGTCCAAATCGATTGCTACTAATTTGATCATTTTCGTTCCTACACTTTCGTTTCGTTGATTTTCGCCTCTTCATTGATATCTTCCATCCGTACAGAAACGATTTTTGATACACCGGATTCCTGCATCGTCACTCCGTACAGTACATCTGCTGCGACCATCGTTCCTTTGCGGTGTGTGACTACGATAAATTGTGTGTCATCTTGGAAATCGCTCAAGTAACGACCAAAACGTTTCACGTTGGCTTCATCTAACGCTGCTTCTACCTCATCTAAGATACAAAACGGAACAGGACAGACACGGATAATGGAAAAGAGCAACGCGATGGCTGTAAGTGCTCGTTCTCCTCCAGAAAGCAAACTTAAACTTTGCAGTTTTTTGCCAGGAGGTTGTACTTCAATCTCAATACCTGTTTTCAGCAAATCAGTTGGTTCTGTCAGTACTAATTCAGCTTTACCGCCGCCAAACATATTTGGAAAGACAATTTTGAATTCTTGACGGATAGCTTCAAATACTTCTTTGAATCTTGTCCGCACTTCATCATCCATCTCATCCATCGTTTCAAACAATTGGTTTTTCGCTGCTAACAGATCATCTCGCTGTGTCGCTAAGAATGTATGTCTTTCACTGACTTGTTCGTATTGTTCGATTGAATTTAAGTTTACTGGTCCCAGTTTTTCAATCTGTTCTTTTAAGGAGGCAACCTTTGTTCTACTGTCTTCGATATCGGTTGTTTCTTGATAGTCTTGGGAAGCTTTCTCAAATGTCAGCTGATATTCTGACTGCAGATAGGTCAAATGATTATCTAAAATCATTTCAGCTCGGTCTTTTTGGACTTCTAATTTGGATTGTTCCGACAGTCGTGCTTTTTGCTCACGATTACGCTCTGCCAAGACTGCTTCAAGTTTATCGATCTCCTTTTGCCTTCTATCTCGCTGCTCTTTGGCTTTTGCCAACTCGGCTTTTAATGTTTCTCGCTGAGCAGATAATTCGTTAATTTGTTTTTCCAAACTTTCTTCTGTGACTTCATGATCAGAAAAGTCTGCTGTCAATGTCGCCAACTGCTTTTCTATCGCTTCTTGACGTTCGGTTGCCTCTGCTTTTTGGACTCGGGCACCGCGGAGCTGGATCTGCAGATGATTAAACTGCTCTTTCAAGACAGCAAGATCTGCTTGTTCTTGTGCTTTTTGACTTTGTACTTGTGCTCTTCTGGCTTCCATCTGGTCGCTTTCTTGACTTAACGATTTGATTTCTTCGTCGATTTTTTGTCGTTGCGATTCAAGATCTGTTTGTTTGTCTTTCAATTCGTTCGTTTGCTTTTCGTAATCTTCGATAAACTGCTGCAGTTCACGTGTCTCAAAAGTTGAGATTTGCTTTTCTTTTTCAAAACGTTCAAGTTCATTTATGATGTTTTGTAGCTGATTTGTCGCTTCTTGTTCTTCAAAACGTAATTGTTCGCCTCGTGTACGCAAAACTTCTTGTTCTTCGGCTAAACGAGCTGTTTCTTGTTGCAGCTCCTGAACTTTTTTTTCTTGTGCTTGGAGTTGTTTATCTGCTTCTTCAAATTCACTAGTCAACTGTTTCAATTCTTGATTTTGTACAAACAAACTGCCTTGGTTTCCTCGTTTATTCGCTCCACCTGTCATGGATCCTCCGGCATTCATCACATCACCTTCTAAGGAAACCACTCGATATTGATAGCGGATCGTTTGCGCGATTGCATTGGCACTAGTTAAGTCTTTGGCTAAAAGGATCGTTCCTAGCAGGTTTTGAACCACAGTTTGGATTTGATCGGGATAACTGACTTGTTCACTGGCAATCCCTATAAACCCTTCTACAGCTGCTGCTTGTGTCAATATATGAGCCGGTAATTGTCTTGGTTTGATTGTCGTCAGTGGAAGGAATGTTGCTCTTCCTCCTCTTTGCTGTTTCAAATACGTGATGGCTTGCCGAGCATCTTTTTCATTTTCAACGATGACATGCTGGGCTGCCCCACCTAAAGCTGTTTCGATAGCTAACGTGAAATCTGCAGGAACATCGATCAGTTCAGCCACTGCTCCGACAATACCCGAAAGCTGCTGTTTATGCTGCAAGACCAATCGAACCCCTTGGTAAAAACCAAAATAGTTTTCTTGGATTTCTTGAAGGCTTTTCTGACGAGCACGCAGCTGCTGGACTTGATTCATCAATTGATACATTTTAGGCTGTTCTTTTGCTAATGCTTCTTGGAACTTTTTCCCGTTTTGTTGGATCATTTCTAACTTCTCTTTTGTTTCAGTTAAAGATGATTTTAGCTGCGCCTGCTTTTGTGTCAATTCTTCTTTTTGTAAGATCAATCGATCTACTGATGCTTCTACTTCCGATTGCTTGGCTAACGTCTGCTTGCTTTTTGCTGTTTCTTGTATATATTGACGTTCTAGATACTTCAGTTCGTTTCCTACAGCTGCTTGTTCTTGCATCAAATCAACATATTGATCTCTTAATTCTGCCAATAATTCTTTCGTTGATTTTTGGTATTTTTCTAATTCTTGCTGTGTTTTTATGAGATTTGCTTCAGCTTTTTGGATCTCTGTTTCTTTTTCTGCTGCTTCTTTCATCAAGCTTTCTTGAAGCTTTTCAAAATGTTTAACCTTTTTTTGTGCTTCTGCTAATGAAGTTTGATATTCTTGCGAGCTTTTTTGTGTATGCTTTGTCCGCTCCTGCAAAACATCTTTTTGTCCTTCTGTCTGCTTCAGTTTTTCCGAAAGATCTAATAACACTTGCTGATTTTTTTCGATCAGACGGTCGGCTTGCGCATTTTCTTTACGCTGTTTCGCCAAAATGGATTCTTGTTCTTGGATCGACTCAGATAGTTTGCCTAATTCTAGATTGAATTTCGCAAGCTGTGCTTGTTTGTTGTCCCAATCTTTTTTTGCTGTCTTGATTTCGGCAACCATCAAAGAGACATCGGTTTGAGTCAGTGTTTCTTTTAGCCGTAAAAACTCCTTTGCTGCCTCACTCTGGGCGGCCAAAGGAGTTAACTGTTCTTCCAATTCGTGGATGATGTCTTGGACGCGGCTGAGGTTGTCTTCTGTTTCAAAAAGCTTCTGTTCTGCTTTCTTTTTCCGCTGCTTGTATTTCAAGACACCAGCTGCTTCTTCAAAGATCCCACGACGGTCTTCCGGTTTACTACTGAAAATCGCTTCTACTTTTCCTTGAGAAATGATTGAGAACGATTCTTTTCCTAATCCAGAATCTAAGAACAATTCTTGGATATCTTTTAATCTGCAGCTTTGTTTATTGATGAAAAACTCGCTTTCCCCAGTCCGTCGATAACGGCGGGTTACACTGATCTCATTGTACTCCAATGGCAGATAATGATCACTATTGTCTAAAATCACTGTGACTTCTGCAATATTCAGCTGCTTACGGGTATCGGAACCGGCAAAGATGATATCCGGCATTTTTCCGCCTCGCAGACTTTTAGCAGATTGTTCTCCTAATACCCAGCGGATAGCCTCTGTAATATTGCTTTTTCCGCTGCCATTTGGTCCAACCACTGCTGTGACGCTGTTTTCAAAATCAATGACTGTCTTGTCTGCAAATGATTTAAAACCGGCTATTTCAATTCGTTTCAAATACAAAGCTTTCCCTCACTTACTTTTACAGTGCTGCCAATGCATTTTCCGCCGCAGCTTGTTCTGCTAATTTTTTCGATTTTCCTTGTCCAGTGCCAATCAATTGATCATCTACATAAACTTCGATCCAAAATACTCGTTCATGAGCTGGACCTTCTTCATTGATCAATCGGTATTCGATTGATACATCACCTGATTTTTGCAAGACTTCTTGTAGTTTTGTTTTATGATCCATCTCATGTGAAAAAGCACCTGCTTTGACTTTAGGAAAAATCACTTTTTCGATGAATGCATGGGTCGTGTCGAATCCCTGGTCAAGATATAACGCGCCTAAAAAAGCTTCGAATAGGTCGCAAAGCAATGCTGGTCGCGTACGTCCTCCTGAATTCTCTTCTCCCTTGCCCAACAGAACATATTGATCAAAGTGACATTCTTTGGCAAATTTCGACAAGCTGTCTTCGCGAACGATCGCAGCTCGTGTTTTTGTCAATTTTCCTTCTGGCAAATGAGGATATAAACGGAATAAATACTGAGAAACCATCAGTTCTAAAACGGCATCTCCTAAAAATTCAAGTCGCTCATTATCCGATAATTGCAGATTGCGATGCTCATTCACATAGGATGAATGAGTAAAAGCTTGTTCAAGCAAATTTAGATCGTGAAAAACGATGTTATAGTTTTCTTTTAGTTCTTTTGTCAGCTGGTTGTCCATTTTCCACATTCCTTTTATGGATATTTTTTCGATACTTCCTTATTATACTGGTTTTTTGTCAAATTTGAAATGGTTCGGTCAAAAGGTAAGTAAAGCTTTAATAATCCTAGTGATTGACGAGAAGTTGTGAAAAATTCGTTTAGTTTCGAGTATGAAGAAAAAATTTTGTAAAAATGGCTTTCCATGTTTTTGCATAAATTTGACTTAATACCGAGAAACTGGACTTTGAACACCGTTTATTGGAGAAGTCATGAAATCAGCGCCTTGACCTGAATATTAGAGAAATAAACAGAAAAATATCAAAAAACCGAAAAAGGACATCGCCCTTTTTCGGTCATTTTTAGTGATTATGAACGTGAATCTGCTGTAACAGAAACATTTGCCCATGGGTTTGGTACATCATAAGACCAATCCCAGTCTTTGACACGGTCGTTGACTGGCAATACTTCATTACGGAACAACGTTGGAATCGCAAATGCTTCTTCAAACGCATATTGTTGCCATTTTTGATATGCTTCTTTTTGGTACTCTTCATCAAATGCTTTGCTTGAACTGATATCGTTGATCAATTTTGTATTTTCTTCTGATTCATAACGAGTGTAGTTGAACGCAGCATTTGGTCCCCATAGTCCACTTGGATTTGGATCAGTTCCTGTATTCCAAGCAGCTTGGTAAACATCGATTTCAGGATCATCGTTTTCTAATTTATCATAGAAAGAATTGAATTCGATCAGACGACCTGTTGTGTATTGGACATCCAAACCAATTTCTTTCCATTGTTGGATATAGTAATCTGCCAATGGTTGCGCTGTTTCCCCACCGGACATCGAAGCAAAGTTGATTGTTAGTTTATTTCCATCTTTGTCTTCTCTTAAACCATCGTCATCCACATCTTTGTAGCCAGCATCATCTAATAGTTTTTTCGCTTTGTCTAGATCTTGTGTGAATCCTTTCATCTCATCATCATGATATGACTGGAATACTGGAGGAATCAATGAAGTCGCATTGCTTCTCAAACCTGCATAGAAACGTTCACCTACTGCATCATTATCTAGTGCATAGCCCATTGCTTGACGTAATGATTTATCAGCCATTTTTGAATCTGGATTGTATTCCACACTCTTTGTATCTGCATTCCATTTACCTAACTTGAATCCTAGATAAGTATAAGAAGTTTGTTCACGGCCTAAGTTTGTATAGCCAGCAATTTCTTTATAGGTATCGTAAGTATCTGTTGGCATTTGGAAAATCATATCATATAATTTAGAGTTCAATGCTTCAGTTGCACTTGCAATCGGTACAGATTTCATCGTGATCTTTTTCAATTTAGGCGTACCATTCCAGTAGTGCTCGTTTGGCAAGTATTCTACTGATTCTCCTGCAACGATATTACTCATGTAATAAGGGCCAAAAGTCACTGGATTTTTACGTACTTGATCGCTTGATTCCATATCTTTGATTGCTACACCTTCTAACGTATGTTTTGGTGCTGCGTATGACCAGATACCACCACCCGATTGAAGCATGCTTGGGTTTACTTCTTTATATTCGATTTCAACTGTTTTGTCGTCTATTTTTTTGATTCCGGAGATTGTGTCGGCACTTCCATCATGATATTCTTCCATACCTACAATGTTACGGAAAGTGTCGTCATAACGGATACCAGTGTAATCTTTATTCCCAATGATTTCGTAAGGGAAAATCACATCGTCCGCCGTTACATCTTCACCATCTGACCATTTGACGTTGTCTTTTACTTTGATTGTCGCTTTTTTCGTATCTTCATCTAGATCAAGCGTTGCAGCTCCGTCGTCTGTGATTCTGAAATCGTCATCGTTTGCAAATAGCGGTTCATGAGAAGGAGCCATAAAAGCTGCATCATATGAATCTTGGTAAAACTCCCACTGGAACAATCCTTTAAACTGACTGTCCGTTGCGACCGCAGCTTCTAATTCGCCGTCTTCGATTGCATCATCATTATTTTTTGTTGCAATTGGAAAAGTTAATTCCTCTTTGTTATTGCCGTTGCCTCCAGAGTTGTTTCCAGAGGTATCTGTACCTCCGCCCCCGCATGCTGCAAGAACGACAGCAGACATCAGCGCTGCAAATCCAAAAATCGTTTTCTTCATTCCTATTTCCCCCTTCGCTTCTATACTAGCCTAACCGTTGGCGCGCATCTGCAGAACGCTTGAATGCTTGTCCAACATAATTGATACTCAACATCAAAACTAAAATAAGGATTGATGCGGGTAACCAGATCCATTGCCGATTCACTAAGACTTCTCCGTTACTTGCATAACCGATCAATGTACCTAAACTAGGTACATTTGCCGGCAAGCCGAAACCTAAGAAAGTCAAAGTTGTCTCGATACCGATGTTTGCCGCAAAGTTCATCGTCAAATTAGTAATGATTAATGAACTTAGATTCGGCATGATTTCGCGGAACATGATTTTAAAATCATTGGTTCCCATTGTTTTTGAGGCACTTACATAATCTCTTCTTGCTTCAGATAATGTCTTGCTTCGGAATAATCGGGCTTTAGCTACCCAATAAAATGCACTCATGATGAAAATAAAGGACCAGACATTGTATCTGGAAATAATCGATACGAAGACGATAATGATCAGCATGATCGGTAGAATCATGATAAAATCAACGATCCGCATCAAGATGTTGTCAATGATCCCTCCGTAGTAGCCAGAGATGATCCCTAATCCAACCCCGATGATCGAAGTAAGGATCGTGATCGCAAATCCGATCGTAACAGAGTTTCTAGCACCTATGATCAATTGTCCTAATACATCACGTCCGCCTTCATCTGCTCCCAGAATGAACTTTTGTCCTTGTGTCGAAACTGTTCCTGGTGCAGCGTATTTGTCGAAGATACTAACATACATCACTTTGTCTTGATCGGTCAGCATCGCACCGATAAAGATCACTAATAATAAAACCACTAGCAAACCTAATGAAAAAATAGCAATTTTATCTTTTTTAAATTCTCGAGCAATCATTCGTATCCCCATAGGAGGAATACTTTCTTGAACTGCTGTATTGTTTTTTTCACTCATCGATCCATTCTCCTTTCTGATTGGTTTTATTGAATCCGAATACGCGGGTCAACGATACTCATGATGATATCTGAAAGTAATGTCCCCACTAGCGTCGCGATTCCTAAAATCAATACTAAGGATGTGATCACGGTATAGTCCCGTTGGCCGATGGAATCAATAAATAGTTTTCCGACTCCCGGATAACCAAAAATCTTTTCGATAACTACAGAACCAGCAATCAACGAAGTGATTTCATACCCCATTTGAGAAGCCATCGGCAACGCTGCATTTCGGAAAATATGTCGACTGAATACTTTATTCGTCGGTACCCCTTTGGAACGGGCTGTTCTGACAAAATCGAGCGATTTCGAATCGATTACTTCACTTCGCAGATATTGGATTGTGACGGCAGTCGCCAAAAATGCTTGGGTAATTGATGGTAACAGAATATATTTCAAACGGTCTATCCATTGAGTGATAAATCCACCTTGCAAACCTAGTGTTTGTGATCCACTTGTTGGGAACCAGCCTAAACGATAACCAAAAACAAATAGCATGATCAAGCCGAAGATAAATAAAGGAACAGCAAAACTAAAGAAGTTGTAGATTACGACAATCTTATCCAAGATTGAATTTTGATACCGGCCAGCAAGCATCCCCAGAGGCACAGCAATCAAATAAGTAAGGACAACTGTCAAGATCGATAGATATAAAGTGTTGATGATCCGTTCGCCGATCAAGTCAGCAACAGAGCGTTTGTATAAGAAACTTTGACCAAAATCGCCTTGCAAAGCATTTCCGATCCAACGGAAGTACTGGACATACCATGGGTCATTCAAGCCAGCTGCTTGTCGCATCTGTTCGATCACTGCCGGATCCTGATTTGGATTGATCAAACCGGTAAATGGATCCCCCGGCATCGCTTGGGCTAATAAGAAGATCAGAACACTTAAAATAATAACTTGCGGGATCATCAATAAAACACGTCGCAGAATCGTTTTCCACATTAGCTTGCACCTCCATCTTTCAACGCCACTTTGTGTGTAGTTGTGATCGTACGCAAATCGTAGACTCGACCAGTCGCATCATAGTATTCTTTTTGATTTTGGATATACTCTTGTTCTACTCTTCGTCGATTTTCTTTGTGGCTTTCCCGATTTTCTACATCGATTTGCGGAATAGCTGAAAGCAGACGTTTCGTATAGATATGTCGCGGGTCATTATAAATGTCTTCTCTTGTACCGATTTCTACAAATCGACCTTTGTACATAATTGCGATGTTGTCGCACATGTGTTTTACTACACCTAAATCATGTGAAATGAATAAATAGCTGAGGCCGTATTCTTGCTGGATTCGTTTCATGAAATTCAATACTTGCGCTTGAACAGATAGATCCAGAGCAGATACAGGTTCATCGGCTACGATTAGTTTTGGATTGGTAGCAACAGCACGGGCTACTCCTAGACGTTGACGTTGTCCGCCTGAAAATTCATGAGGATATTTATATAGCGCATCTTCCGGCATCCCAACGATATCTAGCAGTCCTTTTACCTTTTTCTTTTCTTCTTGATCGCTTAATCGTTCAAAATTTCGGATGGGTTCAGCAATGATATCCAACACTCGCTTTTTAGGATTCAAACTGGACATTGAATCTTGGAAGATCATCTGCACATCCTTGTTATAACCCATTTTTTTGCGGTTGCTTCGCTTCGTTACATCTTTTCCTTCATACATGATTTGTCCGGCTGTCACCTTTTCTAATCCCACAACGGCTTTTCCCGTAGTAGATTTTCCAGAGCCAGACTCTCCCACTAAACCATATGTCTTTCCTTTTTCGATAATAAAATCCACACCATCTACAGCATATACATGATCCGTTACTCGATTGAAGAATCCACTGCGAATAGGGTAATGAACTTTCAGGTCTTTGATTGTGATTAATTCTGTCATCTACACCTCTCCTTTTTCGTCTCTAAAGTGGAAATGCTTATAGCAGGAGCAACGTACCAAGTGGTTCGGTGCGACTTCATGAAGGATAGGCTCTTCTTCATGATCGCTTGCTGGTATCCATGGAATACGTGGTGCAAACCGACAACCTTTACGAGGCATGTTTTTCAGAGAAGGAACGACACCTTCGATCACATGGAGTTCTGCATCATGATTTCCTTCTTGTGGTATAGAGTTCAGTAAAGAGCGTGTATAAGGATGCTTAGGATGATCAAACAGTTCTTTTACACCCGCTACTTCAACGAACTGTCCGCCATACATCACTGCCACTCGATCAGCCATTTCTGCTACGACTCCTAAGTCATGAGTGATCAAGATGATCCCTGTTTTTGTTTCTTCCTGAAGGTCTTTCAGTAAATCAAGAATCTGTGCTTGGATGGTTACATCTAGGGCTGTCGTCGGTTCATCTGCAATGACGATTGGAGGTTTGCAGGCGATTGCGATTGCGATGATGACACGTTGTCTCATACCGCCTGATAGTTCATGGGGATATTGGCGTCCAACTCTCGCAGGATTAGGAATCCCTACTTGTTCTAGCAATTCTAGTGCACGAGCTTGACGCTGTTCTGCATTCATCTTTGTGTGATAGGAAAGTCCTTCTTTGATCTGGTCTTCGATTCTCATGAGAGGATTTAATGCAGACAACGGATCTTGGAAAATCATTCCGATATCATTTCCGCGGATTTTATTATAGAGCGTTTCGTTCAGGTCGATTAAATTCAGATCGTTATATAAAATCTCACCTGTAATTTTTGTGTTATTAGGATCAAGTAATCCCATAATCGTAGTAGCCAAGGTACTTTTCCCGCACCCAGATTCCCCAACGATTGCTAAAATCTCGTTTTTGTCTAAAGTAAATGAAACGTCATCTACTGCATCGTAATAGTCATCTTTGAGTCGGAATCCTGTATGTAGGTTCTGAACTTCTAATAATTGGTTATCGGACAATCGAATACCCCTCTCTGCTTCCTAAATGGAAGTTTTTCTTAATAAAAAAGGACATTACACAGAATAAAGCGTTTTATAACAAAGGTTATTCTTATCTTTGTGTAATGAATTATTAATAATTATATAGAAAATCGCTTTACTTTGCAACATAATTTCTGTTTATCGCCAGAATTATCAGAAAAATGACTTTTACGTGTCAAAAAGATTAAAAAAAGAAGGATAAAAAGCTGTATGCAGCTTTTTATCCTTCTTTGCTTTTATTTGAAATTATTTAAGATGGCTGCTGATATAATCTACTGCGCCACCGACTGTTTCAATTTGTTCAGCATCTTCATCTGAAATTTCCGTACCGAATTCATCTTCAAGCTCTAAAACGAATTCCATAATACTAATTGAATCAGCTTTTAAATCATCTTTGATGTTCAATTCATCCGTCACTTTATCGGTATCTATCTCAAAATGATTTGAAATAATTTTCGCTACTTTGTTAAATACTTCTTCGCGAGTCAACTTTTTCACCTCCAAGAATCATACACTTGTCAATTACCTACACCATGGCTAATTTTACTGGCATTTTTCAGGAATGTCCACCTTTTTTTCAATGGAACGGATTGCTTCAGATATCCAAATACTATTCTTCGCTTTTTTCAAATTGTTCGACTAATTGTCCAACTACATCTGTCTCAAGCATTGTGTGGATTTGGCGGATCGTATAGCGAACAGCATCGGGGCCTGTTGCTCCATGAGTTTTAATGACTGGTGCTTTCAAGCCAAACAAAACGGCACCGCCATGTTTGGAATAATCCATTTCTGCTTTCAAAGAACGTAAGCCGTCTTTTAAAAGCATAGCGCCCATTTTTCCTTTGATCCCTTCATTTAGAATAGCAGATTTTAATAGATTCATCATATTCATTGCTGTTCCTTCAATAGATTTCAAAACAGCGTTGCCTGTAAATCCATCTGTGACCACTACATCAGCCACACCATTGAGTAGCTCACGAGCTTCTACGTTTCCAATAAAATTCAAGCTTGTTTCATTCTGAAGGAGTTCATAGGCTTTTTTCGTCACTTCACTACCTTTTGTTGCTTCTGTTCCGTTGTTTAAGAGTGCGACACGAGGACGTCCGATACCTCGGACTTTACGTGCATAAAAAGAACCTAGAATACCGTATTGCAACAAATGTTCTGGTTTGTTTTCTGCGTTAGCGCCAAGATCCAGCATATCGAAACCGGCACCTTCTTTCCCTACTACTGGCAAGGTAGACATCAAGCCAGGGCGTTCGATATTTTTGATACGTCCTACGATGAACAACCCTGCTGCTAGTAGCGCGCCTGTATTCCCTGCTGAAAATACAGCATCTGCTTCACCGTTTTTCACTGCTTGTGCAGCAAGGACCATTGATGCAGTCTTTTTTCGTCGAATTGCTTTTACTGGCTCATCATCACTATTGATTTTTTCGTCTGTATGGATAATCGTGATGTTTTTTTCATTTGTTAAGTATTTCTTGATTTCTGCTTCTTTTCCGTAAAGTAAGAATTCTACTTCTGGAAAATCTTGCTGCGCTAAAGCCACGCCTTCTACAATTGCTTGAGGTGCGTGATCTCCGCCCATTGCATCTACGGCAATTTTCATTGTTTCCACTCCTTTTTCCGTCATCAGTATAAAGTATAGCACAGTCTGCTAATCGAAATAACGATTATCCTGATTTTCTATTTGGAGGCTTTGCGCTAAAGGCTGATACTCAGGAAGCATCTGCCAATCCTTTATCTGCCAAAGGGCTGCAGCCTCTTCTCTGGCTACCTCCAAAACATTTCCATCCGTCACCAAGTCAGCAATCGCAAATTGAGGCAGACCAGATTGACGGAAGCCAAATACTTCACCAGGACCACGTAATTCCAGATCTTTTTCGCTTAGTACAAAACCATTGGTGGTCTCTGTCATGATTTTCATCCGTTCCACACCTAGTTCATTTTTAGGATTAGCAACTAAGATACAGTAGGAAGCATCACTTCCGCGTCCAACACGTCCACGAAGTTGATGCAGCTGTGCCAATCCAAATCGATCCGCATCCATGATCAGCATGACGGTCGCGTTCGGCACGTTTACCCCTACTTCAATTACAGTAGTCGAAACTAATATCTGCATCTGGTTGTCTTTGAAGGCTTCCATGATTACTTCTTTTTCCTGATTCTTCATTTTACCATGTAACAAGCCAACTTCATATTTTGGTGCAAATAGTTCACGAAGTTTTTCATAGATTTCCACTGCATTTTTTACATCTAATGCTTCTGATTCTTCAATCAGCGGACAGATGACATACATTTGATGTCCTCTTGCCAGTTCTTTTTTCGTCCAATCCAGTACACTGTCCAATTGAGGTGTTCTTACCCAGCGTGTTTCGATCGGGATACGTCCAGCTGGAAGTTCATCAATGATAGATACATCCATCTCACCATATGCTGTAATAGCTAATGTTCTAGGAATCGGAGTCGCTGTCATAAATAAGACATCTGGTCGCCAGCCTTTTTCACGAAGTACTTTCCGCTGGTTCACGCCAAAACGGTGCTGCTCATCCGTAATAACTAGACCTAAATTCTGAAATTCGACTCCATCTTGGATCAATGCATGTGTGCCGATCACGATGTTAATTTCCCCTTGCTCTAGTTTTTCAAGGAGCTCACGACGTTCTTTTGCTTTCGTTGACCCCGTAAGCAATGCGATGGTTACTTCATTGGGATCAAACAGCTGTTGCAAGCTTTCCATATGTTGTTGTGCCAAGATTTCTGTAGGCACCATCAACGCACCTTGGAAACCTGCTGTAACGGTAGCGTATAACGCAATCGCGGCAACCACTGTTTTTCCGCTACCTACATCTCCCTGCAAAAGTCGCTGCATATGCTGCGGACTGCGAAGATCCCGACAGATTTCATTCGTTACACGTTTTTGTGCATTTGTCAGTTCAAAAGGTAGCTTTTGAGTAAATTCTTTCAATTTTTGGACATCATAAAGGATCTCCAAACCATTCGTTTCTGCTTTTTCTGCTTTTTTCAATCCTTGAAGACGCATTTGAAATAAAAAGAACTCTTCAAAAACGACACGTCGTTTGGCTTGATGGTTTTCTTCGTGGTCTTTTGGAAAATGCATACTTCTTACAGCAGAAGCTCGGTCAAGCAGTCGATATTTCTCCACAAGGTTGTTTGGCAGATTTTCTTCAATCAATGTGCCGTATTCTTGAAACCCTTTTTTGATTAGATCAACTAATGTCGTTTGACGAATTGATTTGTTGACGTGATATATCGGCGAAAAGTCATCCATTGTTTGAGAACCTAAAATCTTCATCCCGTTCAATGCTTTACGCTTTGCATCCCATTTACCGTATACGGCGATTTCCTCCGATAAAATGACTTTTTCTTTTAGATAAGGTTGATTAAAAAAAGAAACGTTGAACACATCATGTTCTTGCATCATACGAAATTGCAATCGGCTTTTTTTATAACCAAATCGATTCATCACAGGAGGCGAGACTACGATTCCTTTCAAAGTAACCTTTTCTTGATCTTGGATCTCGTTTAGATTTCTTTCCTGAATATCTTCGTAGCGGAAAGGATAATAAGTCAGTAAGTCTTCAATCGTTTGGATGCCCAAGCTGGCAAGACTAGCTGCTCTTTTTTCTCCGACTCCTGCCAGCATAGTGATTGGATCATCTAAAGAACGCATAAATTTTTCCTCCCTCCTTTAACAAAAAAAGGACTTGGTCAGCGATCATACCTGATCACTAACCGAAGGCCTTTTATGAATGAATACTGTGTTAGAAAGATATTCTGACACAGAAATTATTCAGCAGAAAATAGATAAGGATAGACAGGCTGATCTCCTTGGTGAATCTCGATTTCCAAATCAGGATGTTTTTCTGTTAGTTTCTCAGCAAATTCATTTGCTTGTTCAACTGTTCCTTCATCACCTGCCAAGATCGTTACGATCTCTGTGTCCTCATTGATCATTTGTTCTAGTGTACTTAACGCTGTTGCTGTGATATCTGGGTTAGAGATCAGGATTTTTCCATCGATCATGCCCAAAAAGTCTCCTTCTTTGATCTCTACACCGTCAATTGAGGTATCTCTGATCGCGTGAGTGACTTGACCGCTCACAACGCTAGACAACATTTCTGTCATCGTTTCTTTGTTTTCTTCTAAAGAAGCTTGATCATTGAATGAAAGCATAGCTGTCAATCCTTGGGAAATCGTTCTTGAAGGAACAACTGCTACTGGGATATCTGCTACTTCTGCTGCTTGATCAGCTGCCATGAAGATGTTCTTATTGTTTGGCAAGACAATCACTTTATCTGCGTTTACTTCTTGAATCGCTTTAACAATGTCTTCCGTACTTGGATTCATTGTTTGCCCACCACTGATAACATAATTAGCGCCTAAACTTTCAAACAGCTCTTGGACGCCTTTACCAGCAGCGATCGCTACGATACCATACGGGATACGTGGTGTTTCTTTTTTCGCAAACTCGTTCACTTCTTCATCGTGTTCCAAAATCGTCTCATGCTGCAAGCGCATGTTGTCGACTTTGATTTTGACTAATGAACCGAATTTTTGTCCATAATTCAAGACTTCTCCTGGGTTTTCTGTATGCACGTGGACTTTGATGATCTCGTCATCATTGACCACAAGTAAAGAATCTCCTATACCATCTAAATAGTTACGGAATTCTTCGTAATCGAATGTACTATCGACTGTAGGTCCTTCTCCGATTTTTACCATGATTTCTGTACAGTAACCAAAATGGATATCTTCTGTCGCCATTTGACCTTGGACACTGCGATGATGTTCTGCATTGACCATATCATCCATTTCTGCTGGAGAAGGTTCATATGTTTCATCCGCTTGGAATTCTCCATTCAATGCACTTAAAAAGCCCTCATAAACAAACAGCAGTCCTTGCCCTCCACTGTCTACGACACCGACTTCTTTTAGGACTGGAAGCAAGTCTGGAGTTTTAGCTAAAGCACGTTTTGCTCCTTTTACAACAGCTGTCATTACTTCAACGACATCATCAGTACTTTTTGCTTTCTTTTCTCCAGCTTTCGCTGCTTCTCTAGCTACTGTCAAAATCGTTCCTTCTACTGGTTTCATTACTGCTTTATACGCAGTTTCAACTCCATGAGTGAAGGCTGCAGCAAGATCAGAAGCATTTAATGAGACAACATCTGGAATTTGCTTAGAAAATCCACGAAACAATTGAGACAAAATAACGCCGGAATTTCCGCGCGCACCCATCAGCAATCCTTTTGAAAGCATTGCTGCTAATTCTCCTACTTTTTCTGAGGTTGAATCTACTACTGCCTTAGCTCCACTAGTCATAGATAGATTCATATTTGTTCCCGTATCGCCATCTGGCACAGGGAATACATTTAATGAATTGACGTATTCTGCATTTACTTGCAGACGATTCGCACCTGCCTGGACCATTTCCTGGAACTGGCTTGCACTTATTTCTGTTACACTCACCTAGATAATCCTCCTTCAGATCGACTGCTGAGTTACCAGCCAGTCTCCTGCCTAGTCTGGCAGTACACGAACACCTTGTACAAAGACATTAACTGAATTGGCAGTTACGCCTAATAATGCCTCTAGATTGTATTTCACTTTTTCTTGGACGTTGCGGGAAACTTCAGAGATTTTCGTACCATAGCTGATAATCGTATAAACATCTACAGCAATACCATTATCTTCTTGGCGGACAACTACTCCTCTTGAGTAATTTTCTTTACGCAAAATCTCAGTAATATTATCTTTAATTTGATTTTTGCTGGCCATTCCTACAACACCGAACACATCTGTCGCGGCGCCACCAACAACTGTTGCAATTACATCATTGGTAATTTCAATGGTTCCAGCTGACGTTTGAATTTTTACAGCCATGAATGAGCCTCCTTAACGGGTAAAAAACTCCCATTTTTCTTCTATCATATTTTATCATAGCGCAACTTGAAATAAAAGGCAGTTACCCAAAGTACTCAAAAACCTTGCAAAATTTCAGGTATAACCTTGTTTAATTTACAATTATTCTTCTCAATTGTCAATTGTATCTATGAAAATGTACTTGCAAATTCCCATTCTATATGATATGTTAGTCTGGTATGAGCTGAATTATTCTATTGCTCCAAATCAAGGCAAAGGAGGAAATTACCATGGCAAAAGTTTGTTACTTTACAGGTCGCAAGACAAAAAGTGGAAACAACCGTTCACACGCTATGAACTCAACAAAACGTACTGTTAAACCTAACTTACAAAAAGTTCGCGTTATGGTCGACGGAAAACCTAAAAAAGTTTGGGTGTCAACTCGTGCTTTGAAATCAGGAAAAGTTGAACGCGTTTAATTGAATGATACTTGGACCGTTCAGATAGTGAACGGTTTTTTATTTAATAAAAATTTTTAAGGGTGGGACTTTTGATTCCTACCCTTTTTTTGCGTTTATTTTTGTTATACGAACAAATTATGAAGTTATTTATTCTAAATTTTATTTTTTTGTGAAAACTAGACTCTTTTTAAGCAGAGAAAAACAAGGATATGATAAACTGAATACAACTTCATAGAAATTTGGTGGAAAATAAATATGAAAAAAAATTTAAAGTCATTCTTTAGAGAAAACGGACGCTACGCAGCAGCTAGTTTCCTGATTCCGTTTTTGATTTTAGCACTTGTTTATCTAAGTATCGGGATCTATCCTGGAAGCAGCAGAAGTATTTTGGCAAGTGATGCCTTTTCACAGTTTTCTAATTTTCATGCCAGCTTCCGAAATGTTCTTCTTGGAAAGCAAAGTATTTTTTATACATGGAATGCTTCTCTAGGATTGAATTATTTATCTTTAATTTCTTACTATCTAGGCGGGATCTTCACGCCACTGGTGTTCTTTTTTCCAAACCAGATGATGCCAGATGCACTGTATGTTCTGACTTTGCTTAAGGTCGGCTGTGCCGGATTGGCTTTTTGGTTTCTTGCACGTACGTTCAAGATTCCTCGCTGGGGGCATGTTGCACTTAGCGTCAGTTACGCATTGATCTCATTTATCACTGCACATTCGGAGATCATCATGTGGCTGGATGCATTTGTTTATCTTCCATTAGTGATTTTGGGGATTCATCGTGCTATGGATCTTAAACGGCCGAAACTTTTATTTATCAGTTATTTACTCTTGTTTTTATCCAGTTTTTATATGGGTTTTATGATTGGCGTATTTTCTTTCTTATATTTTATCGCCCGTCTATTGACAAACTGGTCAGAATATAAAAAAACGATTGTTCCTTATGGTATCACTTCTTTACTGGCAGGCGGCGCTTCAATGATCATTGTATTGCCAGCAGTGCTGGATCTTCGGTCAAATGGCGAGGCACTGAGTCAGATCACTACGTTGAAAACAGAAGCGACTTCTTATCTGGATCTGATCATGAAAAATATGATTGGTGTTTATGACACGACAAAATACGGATCGATTCCGTTCGTTTACGCAGGTCTGCTACCATTAGTCCTCTGTCTGTTTTATTTTGCCAGTCGGAAAGTACCGTTGAAAAATAAATTTTTGTACGGCAGTCTTTTCGCCATACTTATCGCAAGTTTTTATCTTGTTCCATTAAATTTGTTCTGGCATGGTATGCATGCACCGAATATGTTTTTATTCCGTTATGCCTATCTGTTCTCTTTCTTAGTGCTCCTGCTTGCAGGAAAAGGATGGGAAAAGATAGAACAAGACGATCGTGGGCTGTTGTTAGGAATCATTTTGGTCGTAGCTGCTCTCTTTGCGGTGGCATGGGGCATCAAACCTGAAGGAAGCTACACCTATGTGACGATGACTTCCTTTGTATTGACAGTGGTTTTCTTAGGGATCTATGCTTTTGCTGTGGGATTTTATCAGCATAAAAAACTTTCATTCAATCATCTGAATATATTGTTATTATTGATCATGTCTGCTGAAGCACTGGTCAATACGAATAGTATGATCCAGGGCATTCTTGATGATTGGAATTATGCTTCCCGCAGTTTATATACTGATCCTTATCCTGACTTGAAAGCTCTTGTAAATGAAACAAAAAAAGATTCCGACTCGTTTTACCGCTTGGAAAATCTGGATCCAGTATCTGCAAACGATTCGATCAACTATGGTTACAGTGGTATCAGTTTGTTTTCTTCTATAAGAAATCGTAATTCTTCCTCTTACCTGGATAAATTAGGTTTCCGTTCAAGAGGAACAAATTTGAATATCCGTTATAACAATAATACTTTGCTGATGGATGGGTTTACAGGAATCAAATATAACATTTCTAAAAACGAAAGCACGTTCAGTAAATATGGCTTCCGCCAAGCTGGTCAAAGTGGCGACTATACACTGTATCAGAATGTCAATGCATTGCCACTAGCATTTACTGCACCGTTGTCCGTTAATGATGTTGAGCAGCCAGTGACAGATAATTTGACCAGTCAGACAAACTTGATCAATACATTGTCTGGTTTAAATGAACAGTATTTTACATTCTATACACCTACTTTGAAGAATCAGTTGAATACGACGATCACAAAGACAACGACTGGCGTCACTTACTCAGAAACAGCAGATAACCAGCCAAAAGAGCTCACTTGGGAAGTCCATGTGCCTGCAAATACACAAGCTTACTTAAGTTTGTTCCCAACCAATTTTGCACAATTAGAAAGTTCTAGTGCGACGATCACTGTCAATGGTACATCGCGAAAAACGCAAATCAACATTTCTGGTCAATACTATGATCTTGGCTATTATCCTCAAGAGACAACAGTGACATTTACTGCAAGTTTTTATGGGACGAAAGAAATAAGTTTCATGGAGCCTAAAGTCGTTGGTCTAGATGTTGTAGCCTATCAAGCCGCAATGAATCAGATCAAAGAAAAAGGTGTCGAAATGGAAGCCACTGGCAGAAAAGCTTCTGGGACTGTAAATACCGCTGAAGATTCCATGTTGGTGACAACTATTCCTTATGACAAAGGATGGAAAGCTAAAATTGATGGGAAACCAGTCAAGGTCAGCAATTTCAAAGACGCATTCTTGATGATAAAAGTTCCAGCAGGTAAACATACTGTCACTTTCAGTTACTTGCCTGAAGGATTTATGGTAGGTGCAATCCTTTTTGTCCTATGTATTGCACTGTTTGTTCTTTATGTCTGGTATCTTAATCGCAATCGCCCCTTTCATGGTACGATTGATCCAGCAATAGAAGAACAACCACGAAACACACACAGAAGAAGACGTAGAAAATAAAGAAACGATGGAACCTGTTCAGACTGTCCGCACCAAGGGCAATCAAAACAACGTTCCATCGTTTTTTGGTTACAGAAAAAATAGGTAACAAAAAGATGATTCACTTATCAACGCCTCGTCCACAAGTCACGATATTCATCAAAGATGAGAAGCTGTTTTTTGAAATTGCTCCTTGTGACTCAGAGTTAAATGACAGGCTCACGACCTCTTTCTTAAACGGTGTTCCAGAAGTAGCTCCTTCGAAAATAAGCCGAAATTTTGCAAAATTTTGAGAAGTAATTTTCGTAAATTCCTTCTTATTTCTTGAAACTGACCACTTCTATCGTAACCTCTTATTCATATTTCACTTCATACAAATAAAGTCCTTCAGGGTGTGCTGTAGGTCCTGCTGCATTACGATCTTTTTTCGCAATAATATCTGGGATACTATCTTCAGGCAATCGGCCATTGCCAATTTTCAAAAGCGTTCCTACTAAGATCCGTATCATCTTATACAAGAAGCCATTTCCCCTAAATGTAAACAACAATTCGTCTTTTGTTTCATTTACCTCCATCTTAGCCTCGTAGATCGTACGTACTTTATCCTCTATCGAGCTTCCTGATGCACAAAAAGAGGTGAAATCGTGAGTCCCTAATAAATCAGGAAGTGCCCGCTGAATTTTTTCCAAATCAAGAGGGTAAGGAAAATAACTTGCATAATGGCGTCGAAAAGGACTGCGTGGTTTCCCTATATCCACTCGAAATTGATACGTCTTTTCTTTGACCAAATATCTTGCGTGGAAGTCTTCTGAAACAATTTCTACTTGTCTTACAGCAATATCCTCTGGTGACTGGGTATCTAGCGCGAAACGCATTCGTTCTAACGGACGCTCCTCTGGATAATCAAAATGGATTACTTGCCCGATCGCATGTACTCCGGCATCTGTCCTTCCCGAACCAAAGACCGTGATTTCTTTTCCATTTGCCATTTTTTGTAATGTTTTTTCTACTTCTTCTTGAACAGTACGCCCATTTGGCTGTTTTTGGAATCCATTAAAATTTGTTCCGTCGTACGCAATGATTGCTTTGTAACGTACCATGTTTTTCTCTCCTTTGTTCCTAAAAGGTTATCTGGAATAATGATTTTTTTATAAAATTTTTTCGTTCTTTTTTTTCAGATAAAAGAAAGAGGCCTGTGACCTTAGTCTGCCACAGACCCTAATATTTCTTGTCATACACTGCTCGCATCCTTTCTTGCAAACAGATCAGCAAGAAAAGAATAGATAGCGGCCCACTGAACGTTTATCCTCTTAAAAAGATCAGTAGCACAGTTAATAATACAAAAGCAATGATAACCATCGTGTCTCTATTATGCCAATGCAATACACGATATTTCGTTCTTCCTTCCCCACCTTTGTAGCCTCTTGCTTCCATAGCAGTCGCAAGATCTTCCGCACGGTTGAAGCTGCTGACAAATAAAGGAATCAGCAAAGGAATGACTGCTTTCATTTTCTGAACTAGGTTTCCTTCACCAAAATCAACACCGCGAGCGCGCTGAGCGTTCATGATCTTTTCTGTTTCGTCCATCAATGTAGGCACAAAACGAAGAGCAATCGACAGCATCAATGAAATTTCGTGGACTGGGAACCGTACGGCTTTCAATGGACGAAGCAAGTACTCAATCGCATCCGATAATTCCAAAGGCGGTGTAGTAAGCGTGAGTAGAGTCGACATAAAAATGATCAACACGAATCGACAGAAAATAAAGAGGCCGTTCATCACACCAAATTCAGTGATATGGAAAACACCCCAACTCCAATAAGTTTCTCCGCCACTTGTAAACAAGACCTGCAAAGCTACAGTGAAGAGGATTAGCCAGATCAATGGGCGAATGCCTCGGATAAAAAATTTCAAATCTACTTTTGACAAGAAGACAGAAAGTAATGTGAAAAATGCCAACAAAAGGTACGTTTCCCAATTATTTGCTAAAAAAATGATTCCGATAAAATAAAAACTGGCTAATAATTTAGCTCGGGGATCCAATCGATGGATCAAGGAATCTCCAGGCATATAACGACCAAATATCAATTTATTCATCATGGGCATTTCCTCCAGCATAATGGACGATAGCGTCTGCTAATTCTTCAGCTGTCAAAGGCAAGGTAGCAAAGTTCATCCCTTTAGCCATTAATTCTTCTGCAAACTCGGTGGCAGTAGGTACGCCTAGTTGTTTTTCTTTTAGCCATTCAATGTTTTGAAAGACCTCTTGCGGCTCCCCGCTATTAACGATTCGTCCCTTTTCCAGCACATAGACATAATCTGCAAAATTGGCTACATCATCCATTAAATGCGTAACTAATACAATAGTGATCTGCTGTTCCTTATGGAGACGCCAAAACATCTCCATCATTTCTTTTCTACCCTGGGGATCAAGTCCTGCCGTTGGTTCATCCAATACAAGTACTTCCGGCCTCATGGCAAGCACACCAGCGATTGCTACTCTACGCATTTGCCCTCCTGAAAGTTCAAATGGCGAACGTTCCAAATAGCTTTCATCCAGCCCAACTTGTTCTAATGTTTCTTTTGCTAGGACTAGTGCTTCTTCTTCGCTGACACCAAAGTTTTTAGGACCGAAAGCAATGTCTTTTGCTACCGTTTCTTCGAATAGCTGTGCTTCTGGAAACTGAAAGACGATACCAACTTTTTTTCGGATGGGCTTTAAATTCTTATTATCCGTATCCGGCTGAATATCTCGATCTCCAATATGGACTGTACCGCTTGTTGGCTTAACAAGCGCATTCAAATGCTGAAGTAAGGTTGATTTCCCGCTTCCGGTATGCCCTACTAATGCAGTATAACTGTTTTCTTTGATCGTCATATTGATGTCAAATAAGGCTCTTTGTTCAAATGGTGTATTCGGCTGATAAGTGAAGTCTACTTGTTCAAAACGGATGTCCATAACCAATCCACCATCCTTTCTTCTGTCATATATTCACTTGGCACATCAACCCCACGTTCTTTCAGTGCGCTCTTCAGTTTTTCAGGAAATGGTAGATCCAGACCTAAGTCGATCAGTTCAGGACCAGCAGAAAAAATTTCTTTTGGTGTACCTTCGCGGACAAGTTCTCCTTGTCTCATCACTAGTATCCGATTGGCATTAGCTGCTTCATCAATATCATGAGTGATAGATATAACGGTCAATTGACTTTCTTCTTTGATCTTCTTGATCGTAGAGATCACTTCTTCACGACCTTCTGGATCTAGCATACTTGTTGCTTCATCTAAAATAATGATATCAGGTCGTAAGGCAACCACGCCGGCAATGGCAACACGTTGTTTTTGCCCTCCTGATAAACGAGCAGGCTCGCGTGAAGCAAACTCAGCCATTCTAACTTTCTCAAGTGCATCTTTCACACGCACTAGCATTTCTTCTCTGGGAATCCCTTGATTTTCAAGACCAAAAGCAACGTCATCTTCTACTGTCGAACCAACGAACTGATTGTCTGGATTTTGAAAAACCATTCCAACCATCTGTCGGATCGTCCAAATATTTTCTTCATCTAATATTTGATTTCCCACTTTCACGATCCCTGATTCTGGCAGAAGCAATCCATTGATCGTTTTGGCAAGTGTCGATTTTCCTGAACCATTGTGTCCAATAATAGCGATCCACTCACCTTTATCAATTGTAAAGGAGACATCTTTCAATGCGGGGCAAAGATCATCTGGCTGGTATTTATAATTTATCTTTTCTAATTCAATAATTGGCTCCATGATTACTCCTTCTTCATCCTAAAGTTCCTACTAACACTATCAAAAAAAGACAAAATTTTCAATTATTTCTCGCTTAAAATGTTTTTTTATGCCTTCAAACATATCTGTCATGACAGGTAATTAAAGGTATAAAAAAACACTTTATGATGAGTGCTTACTCCCCAAGCGATATTCGCTTGAGGAGCAGCGCTGAGCTAGACTCGGAAAAATATCTTCCAACATCATAACACTCTAAAAGAATCATCTATAAAGTGATGTTATTAGTGTGATTTTAGACAAGTTCTAAGACAACCATTGGTGCACCATCACCGCGTCTTGGTTCTGTCTTCAAAATGCGTGTGTATCCGCCTTGTCGTTCTGCGTAACGAGGTGCAATATCGTTGAACAGTTTTTGTAAAGCTGATTCAATGACGATGTCCTCATTTTCTTCACGCACGCTGGCAACTTCATTACGTACGAAAGCCGCAGCTTGACGACGTGCATGCAAATCTCCGCGTTTACCTAAAGTGATCATTTTTTCTGCAGTTGAGCGAACTTCTTTCGCACGAGCTTCAGTAGTCACAATACGTTCGTTGATTAATAAATCAGTTGTTAAATCACGCAACATCGCTTTACGTTGGCTAGATGTGCGTCCTAGTTTACGATAACTCACGTTGGTTTCCCTCCTTCGTAAAAGGTTTTAATCTTCTTTACGTAAACCTAAACCTAAGTCGTGCAATTTTGCTTTAACTTCTTCTAATGATTTACGTCCTAAGTTACGGACTTTGATCATTTCAGGCTCAGATTTATTTGTAAGTTCTTGTACAGTATTGATTCCTGCACGTTTCAAACAATTGTAAGAGCGAACAGACAAGTCTAACTCTTCGATCGTCATTTCCAACATTTTTTCTTTTTGTGTTTCTTCTTTTTCGACCATGATTTCAGCATTTTTTGCTTCATCAGTTAAGTTCACAAAAATATCCAAATGTTCAGTCATGATTTTCGCAGACAAACTCATTGCTTCCAACGGTTCAATTGAACCATCTGTCCAAATCTCCATCGTCAATTTATCAAAATCTTCACGGTGCCCAACACGTGTGTTCTCAACTTGATAGTTCACACGACGAACAGGTGTGTAGATTGAATCGACTGGAAGAACGCCAATTGGCATATCTTCTTTTTTATTTTCATCTGCTTGAACATAACCACGTCCAGGTTTCACTGTTAAGCGAGCATGGAACGTAGCTCCTTCAGAGACACTACAGATGTACATATCTTTGTTAAGAATTTCTACATCACTATCAACGATAATATCGCCAGCAGTTACTGTAGCAGGTCCGGTAATATCGATTTCAAGGGTTTTTTCTTCTTGGCCATACATTTTCAGCGCTAAGCCTTTAATGTTCAAGATGATTTGAGTGACGTCTTCTCTAACACCTTTGATGGTAGAGAATTCATGCAGTACACCATCGATTTGAATATTAGTGATGGCAGCACCTGGCAAAGAAGATAATAAAATACGACGTAGGGAATTCCCTAAAGTAGTCCCATACCCTCTTTCAAGAGGTTCAACGATGAACTTGCCATAATCTTTTTCTTCATCAATTTTTGCGATTCTTGGTTTTTCGAACTCAATCATTCTTATCTTTACCCCTTTCAAAACGAAAAGTGTCTTGTTCAATGACGTTACTGATAAAACTCAAAATGAGCGGCACTCATTAAACACGACGGCGTTTTGGAGGGCGGGCACCATTATGAGGAACTGGAGTCACGTCACGAATTGCAGTCACTTCTAAACCTGTAGCTTGTAATGAACGAATTGCTGCTTCACGTCCAGAACCAGGTCCTTTAACTGTTACTTCAACAGTCTTTAATCCGTGTTCCATTGCTGCTTTTGTAGCAGTTTCTGCTGCCATTTGAGCGGCAAAAGGAGTTGATTTTTTGCTTCCTTTGAAACCTAATGAACCAGCTGATGACCACGCTAATGCATTTCCGTGAGTATCAGTGATCATGATGATAGTGTTATTGAATGTAGAATGGATATGTGCAATACCTGCTTCTATATTCTTCTTCACACGGCGTTTACGATTCACTTTTTTTGCTGCCATGAAGTTTTAACCTCCTTCACTTAAGAATTATTTTTTCTTGCCAGCGATAGCGCGAGCTGGGCCTTTACGAGTACGTGCATTGTTTTTCGTGTTTTGTCCACGAACAGGCAATCCACGGCGATGACGGATTCCACGGTAAGAACCGATTTCCATCAAACGTTTGATGTTCAAGTTCACTTCACGACGAAGATCCCCTTCAACTTTTAATTTATCTACTTCTGCACGGATAGCATCTGTTTGTTCATTCGTTAATTCACGAACGCGAACATCTTCAGATACACCAGCATCAGCTAAGATCTTTTTAGCAGTAGTGTTACCAATACCATAGATATAAGTAAGTGAAACTACTACACGTTTATCACGAGGAATATCTACTCCTGCAATACGAGCCATATTTATAGCACCTCCAATTATCCTTGACGTTGTTTATGTTTTGGATTTGCTGGGCAAATCACCATAACGCGTCCTTTACGACGAATTACTTTACAATGTTCGCACATTGGTTTTACTGATGGTCTTACTTTCATGATAATACCTCCTGTAGTTTTACGGAGTACAATTATTTAAAGCGATAAGTAATACGGCCACGGTTAAGATCGTATGGAGACAATTCAACCGTTACTTTGTCACCAGGTAAGATACGGATGTAATGCATACGAATTTTACCTGAAACAGTAGCAAGAACTTGGTGTCCGTTTTCTAGTTCAACTTTAAACATTGCATTCGGCAAAGTTTCGACGACTGTACCTTCGACTTCAATCATATCTTCTTTTGCCACGCACAGTACCTCCTTGTACTTGTTTCGCATTTTCACACGATAAAATGGCGGAAACTGCAGTTCCCACCTCAAAATTCTCAAAATGGATCATCTAGAGGATTCTCTAGAAGTCGGACTGACATATTCTATCATAATTTATTGAACTTGACAAGAGTAACTGCATAATGCAAGTCGGCTACGGGCAATCGTGCTATTTTTCAATGATTTTTTGTACATCTGCAAATACAGCATCGATTTCACGAGCACCATCAATAGTGTTTAGCAAACCTTGTTCTTTATAATAAGCCAAGATTGGTTCACTATTTTTGATGTTGATAGCCAGACGATTTTTAACCGTCTCAGGTTTATCATCTTCTCTTTGATAGAATTCATGCCCACCGCAACGATCACATGTGTCTTCAACTTTTGTAGGGTTGAAAATTTTATGGTAAGTTGCTCCACAATTGCTGCAGATAAATCGGCCGGCTAGACGTTCGACCAAGATTTCTTCACCAACATGGATATCGATGACAGCATCAATTTTTTTATTCAAATCTTTTAGCATTGCGTCCAGAGCTTTTGCTTGATCTAGCGTACGTGGAAAGCCATCTAATAAGAAGCCTTTCTCTGTATCTGGTTCAGCTAGTCGCTCTTTCACGATTCCATTTGTTACTTCATCAGGAACTAATGCACCTTTATCCATATAAGACTTTGCTTCCAGGCCAAGAGCTGTTTCGTTTTGCATCGCTGCGCGGAACATATCTCCTGTTGAGATGTGCGGAATACCATAAGCATCAATGATTTTTTCAGCTTGTGTTCCTTTACCTGCGCCTGGCAGCCCCATTAAAATGAGGTTCATTGTTTTCCCTCCTAATAAATGTGTGAGAACGTGTGTTGAGGGGAAACCTCAACACGCTTTCTTACTCAATGAATCCAACATATTTACGTTTCAGCATTAAGCCTTCTAACTGTTTCGCAGTTTCTAAAGCTACACCGATAACGATCAGTAAGCTTGTACCGCCTAATCCGATTGATTGTGGAAGATCCCAAACCATTTGAGCAATGATTGGAAGCAATGCCACTAAACCAAGGAAGACTGCACCAACTGTACTTAAACGCATCAGTAATCTTGAGACATACTCTTCAGTCCCCTTACCAGGGCGTACGCTTGGTATATAACTTCCTTGCTTTTGCAAGTTTTCCGCTAATTTCTCAGGGTTTACTTGAACAAAGGCGTAGAAGAAAGTGAAGGCAACGATCAGAATCGTATAAATCGTAGCACCAGGTGCTGTATTATAGTTAAAGATCTCCATCATCACTTTGTACCAGTTTTCAGAACCGAATCTACCGCTCAATGCTTGTAAAACAGCATTTGGCGTAGCAATAAACGAACTAGCAAAGATAACTGGAATAACTCCAGCTGCATTTACTTTCAACGGCAGATAGCTGCTTGTAGGCGCGCCAGCTACGCGTTTCGTATATTGGATCGGGATCTTGCGTTCAGCTTGTTGGAAAAATGTTACGAATGTCACGATCAATAAGACCGCTACTAGTAAAATGGCCACAAAAATAGCAGATTTCCATATGTCTGAAGGATCAATATTTATAAAGTAATCTTCATAAATTTCTCTGATACTTTCAGGCAATCTAGAAATGATACCTGCAAAAATGATCATTGATACGCCATTTCCGATACCTTTTTCTGTGATCTGTTCTCCTAGCCAAGTAACAAACATCGTACCGGCTGTTAGAATCAAACCGATCGTTACGTAAGTTGCTACGTTAGGATTATTCACGAAACCTAATTGAGCGTATTGATTGAATCCAGCAGTGATACCGACAGATTGGATAAATGCCAATACTAATGTCAGATATCGAGTCGCTTGATTCAGTTTTTTACGACCAACTTCCCCTTGTTTCGACCATTCAACAAATCGAGGCACGATGTCCATTTGAAGAAGCTGAATGACGATAGAAGCAGTAATGTATGGTGAAACCCCCATTGAGAAAATGGAAAAGTTTTGCATCGCACTACCACTTACCAAGTTCAACATGTTGAAAAATGGCAAAGAAGAAAGGTTTTGCAATGAAGCAGCATTTACGCCTGGTACAGTAATATGTGCACCTAGGCGAAATACAAACAACACAAATACAGTAAATAGGATTTTCGATCTAATGTCTTTTACTTTAAAAGCATCTTTTAATAGTCTAAACATTAGATCACCTCGATTGATCCACCAGCCGCTTCAATTGCTTCTTGAGCTGCTTTAGAGAATTTTGCTGCTTTCACAGTTAATTTCTTGTTTAGTTCCCCATTAGCTAATACTTTGATTCCAGCTTTTTCGTTTTTCACGATTCCAGCTTCAACTAAAGCAACAGGAGTTACTTCAGCTCCGTCTTCAAAGCGGTTCAATACATCAAGATTAATGACTGCATAGTCTTTACGGTTCACGTTTGTGAATCCTCGTTTTGGTAAACGACGGAACAATGGTGTTTGTCCCCCTTCAAATCCTAAACGCACACCGCCGCCTGAACGAGCTTTTTGTCCTTTTTGTCCGCGTCCGGCAGTTTTTCCGTTACCAGATGAAGTACCACGACCAACACGGTTACGTACTTGGCGTGAACCTTCAGCAGGTTTTAATTCATGAAGTTTCATAGGTTTGGCACCTCCTTAATGTTCTAGTTATGATTTTTCTAAATTAAATTTCTTCAACGTCCACTAGGTGAGAAACAGTATTGATCATGCCTTTAATTGCTTCATTAGAAGGCTTAACCACTGAACTGTTAATCTTTGTAAGACCTAACGCTTTAACTGTATCGCGTTGGTTTTGAGGACGTCCGATAATACTGCGTTTTAAAGTAACTTTTAATTCAGCCATTATTGTTGTCCTCCTTATCCGATTAATTCTTCAACTGATTTGCCGCGAAGTTCTGCAACTTCTTCTGCACGTTTCAATTGTTTCAAACCTTCAACTGTTGCGCGAACAACGTTGATTGGTGTATTTGAGCCTAAAGATTTAGAAGTGATATCTGCTACCCCAGCTAATTCTAATACGGCACGAACTGGTCCACCAGCAGCAACCCCAGAACCTTCTACAGCAGGTTTCATTAGGATTCTACCACCACTAAAAGCACCGATTACTTCGTGTGGGATTGTTGAACCAACCATAGGTACTTCAACTAAGTTTTTCTTCGCATCTTCAATTGCTTTACGGATTGCTTCAGGAACTTCTTGAGCTTTACCTGTACCAAATCCTACGTGTCCGTTTTTGTCACCGACAACAACTAAAGCAGCAAAACGTAGACGACGTCCACCTTTAACAACTTTTGTTACACGGTTAATTGCAACAACGCGGTCTTCTAATTCCAAATGTTTTGGATCGATATAAACCATGAATGGTATTCCTCCTTCTTCTAAAATTCTAGTCCATTTTCGCGAGCAGCTTCAGCTAAAGCTTGCACACGGCCATGGTAAAGGTATCCACCACGGTCAAAGACTACTACTTTAATGCCTTTTTCAGCTGCACGTTCAGCAACTAGTTTACCGACAGCTTGTGCTGCTTCTGTTTTTGTTCCACCTGAAATTTCTTTATCCAAGGTAGAGGCACTTGCTAGCGTTACACCCGCTACGTCATCAATAATTTGAGCGTAGATGTTTTTGTTAGAACGAAAAACGTTCAAGCGTGGGCGCTCAGCAGTACCAGAGATATTGTTACGTACACGACGATGTCTCTTTTGACGTGTTTTGTTCTTATCTGGTTTTGTAATCACAATTGTCACCTCTTTATTTTTATTGTACTACTATTTCAAGCAGTAAATACGTTTCGAAAAATAGAAGCTGCGGCACAAGTAAAAATGTATTTTTTTGAAGGTAAACTTCAGCCAAATGCCTTTTTCCTGCTGCTGGCTTCTATGCAATTTTTCTAAACGATTATTTACCAGTTTTACCTTCTTTACGGCGTACATATTCGCCAACATAACGAATACCTTTACCTTTATAAGGTTCTGGAGGACGAGTTCCACGAATGTTTGCAGCTAATTCGCCAACTTCTTCTTTGTTCGCACCTTTAACAATTACTTGTGTGTTAGCTGGTACTTCAACAGTTACTCCAGCTGGTGGTGTGATTTCTACTGGATGTGAGTAACCAACGTTCAATACAAGTTTTGATCCTTGTAATTGTGCACGGTACCCAACCCCGATTAGTTCTAACGCTTTTTGGAAACCTTCGCTGACACCTACAACCATGTTGTTGAAGTTCGCACGAGTTGTTCCATGAATTGTTTTCATTTCTTTACTGTCGTTTGGACGAGTGAAAGTTACTTCGTTTCCTTCGATATTCATTTTGATATCTGCTGAAAAAGTACGAGTCAATTCACCTTTTGGTCCTTTAACTGTAACGTTGTTTCCGTCTTGAGTAACTGTTACTCCTTCAGGGATAACAACGACTTTATTTCCGATACGGCTCACTTAAAGACACCTCCTTGTAGATTCTACTTGATTACCATACGTAAGCGATAACTTCGCCGCCGATATTTTTTTCACGAGCTTCTTTATCAGTGACAACACCTTCAGAAGTCGAAATGATTGCGATACCTAAACCGTTCAATACTTTTGGTACTTCGTCAGCTTTGACATAAGCACGCAAACCTGGTTTAGAGATACGTTTTAAGTTTGTGATAACACGTTCGCCGTTTTTACCAAATTTTAGGAAAACACGGATCACGCCTTGTTTGTCATCTTCGATGTATTCAACATCACGAACGAAACCTTCACGTTTCAAGATTTCAGCGATGTCACGTTTAATTTTTGATGCAGGTACTTCTAAAGACTCATGTTTAACCATGTTTGCGTTACGGATACGAGTTAGAAAATCTGCAATTGGATCTGTCATGACCATTGATCTTTTACCTCCTTCTTATGCGAATTTACTTTTTACCAGCTAGCTTTCTTCACGCCGGGAATTTGACCTTTATAGGCAAGTTCGCGGAAGCAAATACGGCAAAGATGGAACTTACGATAAACTGAATGTGGACGTCCGCAACGTTCGCAACGAGTATAAGCTTGTGTTGAAAATTTTGCAGGACGTTTGTTTTTAGCAATCATTGATTTTTTAGCCACGTAGTTCGCCTCCTTTAATTATTTTTGGAATGGCATGCCTAATTGTGTCAACAACTCACGAGATTCTTCATCAGAGTTTGCTGTTGTTACAATAACGATGTCCATACCACGTACTTTATCTACTAAATCATAATCTACTTCTGGGAAGATCAATTGTTCTTTAATACCTAAAGTATAGTTTCCACGACCGTCAAAGGCTTTTTTACTTACACCATGGAAGTCACGTACACGTGGTAGTGAAACAGAAACCAATTTGTCTAAGAATTCGTACATTCTTTCTCCGCGCAATGTAACTTTTGCACCAATTGGCATTCCTTCACGTAAACGGAATCCAGCGATTGATTTTTTAGCTTTTGTAATCATTGGTTTTTGACCAGTGATCAAAGTTAATTCTTCAACTGCTTTATCTAAGTTTTTAGCGTTTGATACCGCATCACCAACACCCATGTTGATGACGATTTTTTCAACTTTAGGTGTTTGCATAACAGAGCTATAGTTAAATTTTTCCATCAATGATGGAGTTACTTCTTTAAGATATTTTTCTTTTAGGCGGTTCATTCAGTAAGACCCTCCTTCCTTAAACTTTTATTTATCTAAAACTTCACCGGTTTTTTTAGAAACACGGACTTTTTTGCCGTCTACTTCTTTGTAGCCAACTCGGCCAGCTACACCAGTAGAGTCAACCACCATCACGTTAGAAACATGAATTGGCGCTTCCATCTCAACAATTCCACCTTGAGGAGCAACTTGAGAAGGTTTTTGGTGTTTTTTAACGACATTTACACCTTCGACAATAACTTTATCTTTTTTCGGGAACGCTGCTAGTACAACGCCTTCTTTGTTTTTGTCTTTTCCAGTGATAACTTTAACTTTATCGCCTTTTTTAACAAACATAACTGTTTCGCACCTCCTTTGATAAGTGTCTCAAGATTATAAAACTTCTGGTGCTAGTGAAACGATCTTCATGAAGTTGTTTTCACGTAGTTCACGTGCAACTGGCCCAAAGATACGTGTTCCACGAGGGCTTTTATCATCACGAATAATCACTGCAGCATTTTCATCAAATTTAATATATGAACCGTCTGTACGACGAGCTCCTGATTTTGTTCGAACGATAACGGCTTTAACGACGTCACCTTTTTTGACAACCCCACCTGGCGTTGCTTGTTTAACCGTAGCAACGATCACATCACCGATGTTAGCAGTTTTACGACCAGATCCACCAAGGACTTTGATCGTCAAAATTTCACGTGCGCCTGAGTTATCAGCGACTTTTAAACGACTTTCTGCTTGGATCACGTTGTGTATCCTCCTTTCAGATTTTGCATTCAATCTATATAGGAAAATCTCGTGTTATTAGATAATAACTGCTTCTTCGACTACTTCCAACAAACGGAAACGTTTTGTAGCTGATAATGGACGAGTTTCCATAATTCTCACGATGTCGCCAACTTTTGCTGTGTTGTTTTCATCATGCACTTTGTATTTCTTAGAATAGTTCATGCGTTTGCCATAGATAGGGTGGTTTTTCTTTGTTTCGACAGCAACGGTAATTGTTTTATCCATTTTGTCTGAAACCACGCGACCTTGATAAACTTTGCGTTGATTTCTTCCTTCAGTCATACGCTTAATGGCCTCCTTCCATAATTACTTAGCTTGTTCACGCAACACAGTTTTGATGCGTGCAATCGATTTACGTACTTCTTTAATACGTGCAGTGTTTTCTAATTGACCTGTTGCTAATTGGAATCTAAGATTAAACAATTCTTCTTTTAATTGTTTTTCTTGATCAAGCATTTCGGCAGTGGTTAATTCTCTGATTTCTTTAACCTTCATTCGATTCACCACCCATTTCCTCACGTTTTACGATCTTAGTTTTCATTGGTAATTTGTGAGAAGCTAGACGTAACGCTTCACGAGCTACTTCTTCAGGAACGCCTGCGATTTCAAACATGATTTTACCACGTTTTACTGGTGCAACCCATCCTTCAGGTGCCCCTTTACCAGAACCCATACGCACCCCAATTGCTTTGGCAGTATAAGATTTGTGAGGGAAAATTTTAATCCATACTTTCCCACCACGTTTCATGTAACGAGTCATTGCGATACGAGCAGCTTCGATTTGGCGGTTTGTGATCCAATGTGAATCAACAGCTTGCAAACCGTATTCACCGAATGCTACTTCTTTTCCGCCTTTAGCTTCCCCGCGCATTTTTCCGCGGAATTCACGACGGTGTTTTACACGTTTAGGTACTAACATGATTATTTCCCTCCTTTCTCAGTGTTTTTTTTAGTTGGAAGAATTTCTCCACGATAGATCCACACTTTAACTCCTAGTTTTCCGTATGTTGTATCTGCTTCTTCCCATGCGTAATCAATGTCCGCACGTAAAGTATGAAGAGGAACAGTTCCTTCTGAGTATCCTTCTGAACGAGCGATATCTGCTCCGTTTAGACGACCAGATACTTGAGTTTTGATCCCTTGAGCGCCAGCACGCATTGAGCGTTGGATGGCTTGTTTTTGAGCGCGACGGAAAGCAACACGGTTTTCTAATTGACGTGCGATTCCTTCACCTACTAATTTTGCATCTAGATCTGGTTTTTTGATTTCCACGATATTGATATGGATTCTTTTACCAGTTAATTTGTTTAATTCTTTTCTTAGGCTTTCGACTTCAGAACCGCCTTTACCAATAACCATACCTGGTTTAGCTGTGTGAATTGAAATGTTTACGCGACCTGTTGCGCGTTCGATTTCAACTGTTGATACAGCAGCATCAGCAAGTTTAGTTGAAATAAATTTACGGATTCTTAAATCTTCGTGTAAGAACTCAGCATACTCTTTTTCAGCATACCATTTAGCATCCCAGTCGCGGATGATGCCTACACGCATTCCAATTGGATGTACTTTTTGACCCACTGATTATCCCTCCTTATTTTTCTGATACGACTACCGTGATATGACTTGTACGTTTGTTGATTGGAGAAGCTGATCCTTTTGCACGAGGACGGAAACGTTTCATTGTAGGTCCTTCGTTAACAAAAGCTTCGCTTACTACCAAGTTTTCAACATCTAAGTCAAAGTTATTTTCTGCATTCGCAACTGCTGACATCAATACTTTTTCAATGATTCCAGCAGATTTGTTTGGTGTGAATTTCAAGATTGAAATTGCATCTGCGACACTTTTACCTCTGATAAGGTCAATTACTAAACGGGCTTTTCGAGGTGAAGTGCGAACTGTTTTTGCAGTTGCTTTAGCTGATGTGATTTGTTCTGCCATTTGGATTTATCCTCCCCTCAAATTAGCGTTTCGTTTTCTTATCGTCAGCAGCATGTCCACGATAAGTTCTTGTAGGTGCAAATTCACCTAATTTGTGTCCTACCATGTCTTCTTGGATGTAAACTGGTACATGTTTACGTCCATCATAAACTGCGATGGTATATCCAACAAAACTTGGGAAAACTGTTGAACGGCGTGACCAAGTTTTGATAACTTTTTTCTTTTCAACCCCTGCTTGAGCTTCAACTTTTTTCATTAAATGCTCATCGACAAAAGGTCCTTTCTTTAAACTACGACCCATGGTGAACCTCCTCTCAAAATGTGCGACACATGGTCAAAGTAATTATTTATTTTTGCGACGACGAACAATAAGTTTGTCTGATTTAGCTTTTTTGTTACGAGTTTTGTAACCAAGAGCTGGTTGACCCCAAGGAGAAACTGGTGCTTTACGTCCGATAGGAGCTTTACCTTCACCACCACCGTGTGGATGATCATTAGGGTTCATTACGCTACCACGTACAGTTGGGCGTTTACGCATCCAACGAGAGCGTCCAGCTTTACCGATGTTGATTAATTCGTGTTGTTCGTTACCTACAGAACCGATTGTAGCACGGCATGCAGCTAAGATCATACGAACTTCACCAGAGTTCAAGCGGATCAATACGTATTTGCCTTCTTTACCAAGTACTTGAGCACTTGTACCAGCAGAACGGATCAATTGTCCACCTTTACCAGGTTTCATTTCAATGTTGTGGATAACAGTACCAACTGGAATGTTTTCTAATGGAAGAGCATTTCCGACTTTGATATCTGCTTCTGGACCTGAAACAAGTTTCATACCCACTTCTAGTCCTTTAGGTGCTAAGATGTAAGCTTTCACTCCATCTTCATAGTGTACTAACGCGATGTTAGCTGAACGGTTTGGATCATATTCGATCGTTTGAACAGTTGCAACAACGTTATCTTTGTTACGTTTGAAGTCGATCACGCGATATTGGCGTTTGTGTCCGCCACCTTGATGACGTACAGTGATGCGGCCGTTGTTGTTACGTCCAGCATGGTTTTTCAATGGTTGTAACAATGATTTTTCAGGTGTTGATGTTGTGATTTCAGCAAAATCAGAACCTGTCATGTTACGACGACCATTTGAGGTAGGTTTGTACTTTTTAATCGCCACGTTTTTCCCTCCTAATTTAATGAGTTATCTATTAGTGCTTATTCAGCAGCTTCGAATAATTGGATTTCTTTTGAATCTTCAGTCAATGTAACGATCGCTTTGCGACGTTTTTTTGTATATCCTGCATATTTGCCCATACGTTTAAATTTCGCACGTACGTTCACGATGTTCACGTTTTTGACTTTAACGTCAAAAGCAGCTTCTACCGCTTGTTTTACTAAAGTTTTGTTTGCGCGAGTGTCCACTTCAAAAGTGTATTTCTTGTCATCCATGGCAAGCATTGATTTTTCAGTGATCACTGGGCGTTTGATTACGTCTAGTAAGTTCATTATGCAAGCACCTCCTCAATTTGAGTAAGAGCAGTTTGTGTTGCTAACACTTTTGTATTTGATACAACGTCTAGCACACTCACATTATCAGAAGTTACTACAGAAACGTTTGGTAAGTTACGTGCTGATAAAGCAGCAAAGTCGTTACCTTTTTCTAGAACAACCAATACTTTAGAGTCGATAGATAAGTTAGCAAGAACTTGTTTGAATTCTTTTGTTTTTGGTGCGTCGAAGTTCAAGCCTTCGATTGCTACCAAGTTGTTTTCAGCAACTTTTTCTGACAATACAGATTTCATTGCTAAACGACGAACTTTTTTAGGAAGTTTGTAGCTGTAAGAACGTGGTGTTGGTCCAAAGACTACGCCACCTCCACGCCATTGTGGTGAGCGGATAGATCCTTGACGTGCACGACCTGTTCCTTTTTGACGCCATGGTTTACGTCCGCCGCCGCGAACAGCGCTACGGTTTTTAACCGCGTGTGTTCCTTGTCTTAATGACGCACGTTGCATTACGATTGCATCGTAAACAACACTTTCATTAGGTTCAATTCCGAAGATTTCTTCGTTAAGTGTGATTTCACCGTTTTGGCTTCCATCTTGTTTGAATAATGCTACATTCGGCATTCCTTAGTTCCTCCTTTCTTCCTACAATTATTTAGCTTTCACAGCTGATTTGATAGTGATTAAAGATTTTTTAGCTCCAGGAACATTACCTTTGATCAAGATAACATTTCTTTCTGCATCGACACGTACAACTTCCAAGTTTTGGATAGTTACGCGGTTGCCACCCATACGGCCAGCAAGACGTTTGTTTTTAAATACACGGTTAGGTGCAACTGGACCCATTGACCCAGGACGACGATGGTAACGAGAACCGTGA
The DNA here is from genome assembly GCF_035727065.1 of Enterococcus sp. E4-223. NCBI lineage: Bacteria > Bacillati > Bacillota > Bacilli > Lactobacillales > Enterococcaceae > Enterococcus > Enterococcus sp. E4-223. The sequence continues at coordinate 181,752 of NZ_JAPMLH010000005.1, forward strand.
GCCATTGGTCCGCGGCTTTGTCCGTGGCGTTTGATAACCCCTTGGAATCCTTTACCTTTCGTAGTACCTGTTACATCAATAATGTCTCCTGCTTGGAAAACATCTACTGTAATTTCTTTTCCTACTTCATATTCTCCTAGCTCAACATTTTTGAATTCACGAATGAAGCGCTTAGGAGCCGTGTTTGCTTTTGCAACATGACCTTTCGCAGGTTTGTTTGATAAAACTTCACGCATATCTTGGTAACCAACTTGAATAGCTTCGTAGCCATCCGTTTCCATTGTTTTCACTTGTAGTACTACGTTTGGAGTAGCTTCTACAACAGTTACTGGAATTAATTCACCAGATTCAGTGAAGATTTGTGTCATTCCCACTTTTTTCCCTAAGATTCCTTTGGTCATGAGTACACCTCCATTATTTTTGTTTTAGTTTTATAATTTGATTTCGATGTTTACACCAGATGGTAAGTCTAGCTTCATCAAAGCATCAACAGTTTTTGGTGTTGGGTTCACAATGTCGATAAGACGTTTGTGTGTACGCATTTCGAATTGTTCGCGTGAATCTTTGTATTTATGAGTCGCACGGATGATTGTGTAAAGACTGCGTTCAGTTGGTAATGGAATTGGACCAGACACGCTAGCTCCAGTTCTTTTTGCAGTTTCCACGATTTTATCCGCTGATTGATCTAAAATACGGTGTTCATACGCTTTTAAACGGATACGAATTTTTTGTTTTGCCATCTTGTTCCCTCCTTCGCCTATTTTGAAAAGTAGACATAGCTCCACGAAAATTTCCGTCACGCTCGTTCGTGGCAAAGCGTCCGGGCGTGTCGCAACCTCTCGTTTCTTAGCCGACGAAATCATTCTGATTACGTCTGTGCAATTCACTAAAGTAAACGCACCTTTGTCATTATAATATATATAAACTCACAAAGCAAGGCTTTTTCTTGTAAAAAACATTTTGTTTTCATAAAGTTTCATTTAGAAAATACTGACTCTTTTATTTCGTGTTTCTTCTATTATAATGCTCCTGTCTTTTTCCCTGATCCTGCAATAAATAAAAAAGCTCGGAACAAAGATCCTGAGACCTTCGTTCCGAGCGATTACGTCCGAATAAATGTTGCTTTACTTTAAAACTTAAGTGAATTAAGCTTTGATTTCTGTAACGACACCGGCACCAACTGTACGTCCGCCTTCACGGATTGAGAATTTAGTACCGTTTTCGATAGCGATTGGGTGGATTAATTCAACTTCCATTGTTACGTTGTCGCCAGGCATAACCATTTCAGTTCCTTCTGGTAATTCAACAACACCTGTTACGTCAGTTGTACGGAAGTAGAATTGTGGACGGTAGTTAGTGAAGAATGGAGTATGACGTCCACCTTCTTCTTTTGTCAACACGTATACTTCTGCAGAGAATTTTGTATGAGGTGTGATTGTACCTGGTTTAGCTAAAACTTGTCCACGTTGGATGTCTTCACGTGCAACACCACGTAGTAAAGCACCAATGTTGTCTCCAGCTTCAGCGTAGTCTAACAATTTACGGAACATTTCAACACCAGTAACTGTTGTTTTTGAAGTTTCTTCAGCAATACCAACAACTTCAACTTCGTCACCAACGCGAACTTGTCCACGTTCAACACGACCTGTAGCAACAGTACCACGTCCAGTAATTGAGAACACGTCTTCAACTGGCATCATGAATGGTTTGTCGTTGTCACGTTCTGGAGTTGGGATGTATTCGTCAACTGCAGCCATTAATTCAAGAATTTTTTCTTCGTATGAAGCGTCGCCTTCTAGAGCTTTCAAAGCTGATCCAGCAACTACAGGAACATCGTCACCAGGGAATTCGTATTCTGTTAATAGGTCACGAACTTCCATTTCAACTAATTCTAGTAATTCTTCGTCATCAACCATGTCTACTTTGTTCAAGAATACAACGATGTAAGGAACACCAACTTGACGAGACAATAGGATGTGTTCACGAGTTTGAGGCATTGGGCCGTCAGCAGCAGAAACTACCAAGATAGCTCCGTCCATTTGAGCAGCACCAGTGATCATGTTTTTAACGTAGTCCGCGTGTCCTGGGCAGTCAACGTGAGCGTAGTGGCGTGTATCTGTTTCATACTCAACGTGAGCTGTTGAGATTGTGATTCCGCGTTCGCGTTCTTCTGGAGCACCATCGATTTGATCGTAAGCCATAGCTTGGCCGCCGTTTTTCTTAGATAGTACAGTTGTGATTGCAGCTGTTAATGTAGTTTTACCATGGTCAACGTGTCCGATAGTACCAATGTTAACGTGTGGTTTAGAACGGTCAAATTTTTCTTTTGCCATTTTAAAATGTCCTCCTAAAAATACAATATATTTTTTATTTGTCTGATAGGTATATGATGTACACAAGGTACACCACATGCCCATATCATCGATAATTATTTTACACGAAACTATATTAAAAATATAGTCTCTTTGGATAATCTCTTTGCAGGACTATCCGGTTTTAAGAAATTATTCAGCTTTTCCGCCGTTTTTCTTAATGATTTCTTCTTGTACTGATTTTGGTACATCTTCGTAGTGGTCAAATGTCATTGTAAATGTACCACGACCTTGAGTAGCAGAACGAAGAGTTGTAGCATAACCAAACATTTCAGCAAGTGGAACCATCGCACGAACAACTTGTTGGCCGCCAGCGCGAGCTTCCATACCTTCAACACGTCCACGACGAGCAGTTACGTGACCCATAACATCACCTAAGTAATCTTCAGGGATAACAACTTCTACAGCCATGATTGGTTCAAGGATTACTGGATTAGCTTTCTTAGCTGCTGCACGTAATGCCATAGAAGCAGCAACACGGAAGGCAGTTTCATTTGAATCGACATCATGGTATGAACCATCGTAAAGTTTAGCTTTGATATCTACTAATGGATAGCCAGCTAAGACACCATTTTCCATAGCATCTTTCAAACCAGTTTCAACAGCTGGAATGTATTCACGAGGAACAACCCCACCGACGATCGCATTTTCAAATTCGAAACCAGCACCTTCTTCATTTGGTGTAAATTCAATCCATACGTGACCGTATTGACCTTTACCACCAGACTGACGTACAAACTTACCTTCGGCTTGAGTGCCAGCACGGAAAGTTTCACGGTAAGATACTTGAGGCGCACCTACGTTAGCTTCAACTTTGAATTCACGACGCATACGGTCAACGATGATATCTAAGTGAAGTTCACCCATACCAGCGATGATTGTTTCGCCTGTTTCCACGTTTGTTTCAGCACGGAAAGTAGGATCTTCTTCAGATAGTTTTTGTAAAGCCACACCCATTTTATCTTGGTCAGCTTTTGATTTAGGTTCAATAGCGACTTGGATAACTGGTTCTGGGAATTCCATGGATTCAAGAATAACTAGACTCTTTTCATCACATAGTGTGTCCCCAGTAGTTGTGTCTTTCAAACCAACAGCAGCAGCGATATCTCCAGCGTAAACTTCAGAGATTTCTGAACGAGAGTTGGCATGCATCTGTAGGATACGACCAACACGTTCACGTTTGCCTTTTGTTGCGTTTTGTACGTATGAACCTGATTGTAAAACACCAGAGTACACACGGAAGAAAGTTAAACGACCTACGAATGGGTCAGTCATAACTTTAAATGCTAAAGCTGAGAAAGGAGCGCTGTCGTCTGCAGGACGTTCTACTTCTTCATCAGTTTTAGGGTCAATCCCTTTGATAGCTGGGATATCTAACGGTGATGGCAAGTAATCAAGAACAGCGTCCAATAGTAATTGAACCCCTTTGTTTTTAAATGCTGAACCACATAGTACTGGGTAGAATTCTACGTTAACTGTTGCGCGGCGGATACCTTCTTTTAACTCAGCTTCAGTGATTTCTTCACCTTCTAAGTATTTCAAAGTAAGTTCTTCATCAGTTTCAGCTACAGCTTCAACCAATTTTTCGCGCCATTCTTCAGCTAATTCGCGGTATTCTTCAGGAATTTCTGTTTCTTCGATCTCTGTTCCAAGATCGTTTGTATACATTTCAGCCTTCATTGTTACAAGGTCGATAATTCCTGTGAAGTCGTCTTCCGCACCAATTGGTAATTGGATTGGGTGAGCGTTTGCTTGCAAACGGTCATGTAAAGTTGATACTGAATATAAGAAGTCAGCACCGATCTTGTCCATTTTGTTTGCAAATACGATACGAGGTACACCATAAGTTGTTGCTTGACGCCAAACTGTTTCAGTTTGAGGCTCAACACCTGATTGTGCATCAAGAACAGTTACAGCACCATCAAGTACACGCAATGAACGTTCAACTTCAACTGTGAAGTCTACGTGTCCTGGTGTGTCGATGATGTTGATTCGGTGACCCTTCCATTGTGCTGTAGTAGCAGCAGAAGTGATCGTAATACCACGTTCTTGTTCTTGTTCCATCCAGTCCATTTGTGAAGCTCCTTCATGAGTTTCACCAATTTTATGGATTTTACCAGTGTAGTACAAGATACGTTCAGTAGCAGTCGTTTTACCAGCATCGATGTGGGCCATGATACCGATATTACGAGTGTTTTGTAAAGAAAATTCTCTGGTCATTCTCCTTGTTTCTCCTCTCTTTACTATCTAGTTGCTAAAAATAAGGACACTATCTGAGGTCGACTTATAAAAGCCGACCAAACAGAGAGAATCTTACCAGCGATAGTGAGCAAACGCACGGTTGGCATCAGCCATTTTATGAGTGTCTTCACGTTTTTTAACAGAAGCACCTGTGTTGTTTGCAGCATCCATGATTTCTTTTGCTAAGCGTTCTTCCATTGTGTGTTCACCGCGCAAGCGAGCGTAGTTTACTACCCAACGAAGACCTAGAGTAACGCGACGTTCAGGGCGAACTTCAACTGGTACTTGGTAGTTTGAACCCCCAACACGACGTGCTTTAACTTCAAGAACAGGTTGAACGTTTTTCATTGCTTGTTCAAACACTTCTAATGGATCGTTACCTGTAGATTCTTTGATCAAGTCAAAGGCATTATAGATAATGTTAGCTGCAATCCCGCGTTTTCCGTCAACCATTACACGGTTGATCAAGCGAGTTACTAATTTTGAGTTATAAATAGGATCTGGTAAAACATCACGTTTTGCAACAGGACCTTTACGTGGCATCCGTAACTCCTCCTTCCGAAATATTGTTCATAGTAATTACTTCTATATAATAGAAGCAAGTTTCATTTGTTTAATAATTAAAATTAAGCTTTAGGTTTTTTAGTTCCGTATTTAGAACGGCTTTGTTTACGGTCGTTAACACCAGCAGTATCTAAAGCACCGCGAACGATATGGTAACGTACCCCTGGTAAGTCTTTTACACGACCACCGCGTAATAATACAACACTGTGTTCTTGTAAGTTATGACCAATCCCTGGGATATAAGCAGTAACTTCAATTAAGTTTGACAAACGAACACGTGCATATTTACGTAAAGCTGAGTTCGGTTTTTTAGGTGTCATTGTACCCACACGAGTTGCTACCCCACGTTTTTGAGGTGAGTTTACGTTAGTTTGAGTTTTCTTAAAGCTGTTATATCCTTTGTTCAAAGCAGGTGAATTAGATTTTTCCACCTTTGATTTACGAGGTTTACGTACTAATTGGTTAATTGTAGGCATTCCTTGTTTCCTCCTTCCCACGATTTGCGTCTAGTTCCACACATCCAGGTGGTTCTTTTTTTGCGATAAAAAATAAATGCAATGTCTGCATCCTTATCAAATATGCTTTGATAAACAGTCAGCACGTTTCTTCACAGAAACCTGTAGATAAAGCACCTTTGTTAGAATATCACGAATGAAAAAACATGTCAACAAGAGATGCAATTTTTTTTGAAAAAGCTTTATTGGAATAAAAAAGAATGGTATCTTTTTACCGTAAATCACGCTAAAATAGTGAGGAAAGCACGATGCTCAAACTAAAAAAAGGTGGACGCAAAGATGAATTTAAAACAATTAGCTGGCATTGAAGCCGCGAAATTCGTAAAGGACGGGATGATCGTAGGTCTCGGGACCGGTTCAACCGCCTATTATATGGTAGAAGAGATTGGTCGCCGTATGCGTGAAGAAGGTTTACGTATCACAGGAGTTACTACTTCAAATGCGACAAAAGAACAAGCGGAAAAATTAGGAATACCGTTAAAGAGTATTGATGAAGTCCCCGTAGTCGATTTGACAATAGACGGTGCTGATGAAATCAGTGCTGATTTTCAAGGGATCAAAGGCGGCGGCGCTGCTTTGCTTTTCGAGAAAATAGTCGCTACGTACTCAAAAGAAACGATTTGGATCGTTGATTCTTCTAAATTAGTCGATAAACTTGGGAAGTTCCCACTCCCAGTTGAAGTGATCCCTTATGGCTCCCAACAGCTACTTCATATTTTTGAAGAAAAAGGATTCCAACCTGTCTTGCGTACAGACGAAAACGGAGAAGTCCTAACCACAGATGGTGGTCATTACATCATTGATCTGCATCTAGAAGTCATCGAACAGCCAGAAAGCTTAGCTACCTATTTAGATGAACTTGTTGGGGTAGTAGAACATGGGCTTTTCCTAAACATGGTTTCTAAAGTAGTTGTCGGCTCAGAAAAAGGCGTTGAGATTCTTGACGCAATCCGTCGTAAATAAAGAAAAACTGCTTGATCATCCAATAAAAAAAGACAGCGGAAAATTTGCGAAAAAACTATCTTTTTGACGTACTTTATGCTACATTTTTACTGTTATATCCAGTTAGAAAATCACTGCTAGAAAGGAATCACCATGAAAATTATTGGTTATGCACGCACAACCATAAATGACGTTGATTTAACAACTCAGGTTGATCAATTATCTGACTTTGGTTGTCAAGAAATTTTCCATGAGACATATGAAGTGGAACAAAATGATTCTACTGCTGTTCATTTGGAGTCAGTGATCGCTGACATGCAACAAGGCGATGCACTAGTCATTTGCCAACTTCATCGATTAGGCAAATCTACGCGGCAATTAACAGAACTCACGCAATTATTCAAAGATCGCGGGCTACACTTGATTAGTCTTGATGAAGGAATCGATACGCGCGAAATGGGAAAAATCTATTTCCAATTAATGGAAAACCTAGCAAACATGGAGTGCGCATTGATCAAAGAACGTACATTAGTTGGATTAGATGAAGCTCGTAAAAAAGGAAAAATCGGCGGAAGACCAAAAATCGATGCAAAAACGATCAAAAAAATCCGACGTCTCTATTATGAAAAAAAAGAAACGATCCAATTTATTTCTTCAAAATGCGGTGTTTCAGTTGGAACATGTTATAAATATATCAATTTACCTGAAAAAGAAATCGAGCAATTATGCATCTAATACCTAAAAACGAACAGTTGCGTGGGCACTGTTCGTTTTTTTATATTCTCTACTTGTTTTCTCATAGAATCTTATCTAATTTTTCGATGGAAATCTCTTCCAAAAAATTGTACAATAAAACAGAACTGAAAATTTCAGAAATATAAACCTATCTTAAAAGGAGAGCTAAACATGCCAAAATTAGTTTTTTCTCGTCACGGTCTTAGTGAATGGAATGCATTGAACCAATTTACTGGTTGGGCTGATGTAAATCTAGCACCAGAAGGAATCGAAGAAGCAAAAGAAGGCGGACGCAAAATCAAAGAAGCTGGAATCGAATTTGATGTTGCTTACACTTCTGTTTTAACTCGTGCAATCAAAACATGTAACTTGATCTTAGAATATTCAGATCAACTTTGGGTACCACAAATCAAATCATGGCGCTTGAACGAACGTCACTATGGTAAATTACAAGGTTTGAACAAAAAAGAAACAGCTGAAAAATACGGCGACGAACAAGTACACATCTGGCGTCGTTCTTACGATACTCTTCCTCCATTAATGGAAGAAACTGACGAAGGTTCTGCAGCAAATGACCGTCGTTACGCAATGTTAGACAAACGCGATATTCCTGGTGGAGAAAACTTGAAAGTGACATTAGAACGCGCTTTGCCATTCTGGCAAGATGAAATTGCTCCAGCATTACTAGACAACAAAACTGTTTTAGTAGCTGCACATGGTAACTCATTACGCGCCCTAGCTAAACATATCGAAGGTATCTCTGACGAAGACATCATGGATCTTGAAATTCCAACAGGTCAACCACTTGTTTATGAATTAAATGATGACTTAACAGTTGCTAAAAAATACTACCTATAAAAAACACTATAAAAAAGGGACTGTGACACGATTTGTCACAGTCCCTTTTTTCGTATAAACGGTGTTCTCCTGCCAACTTCTCGGTCACAAGTCACAATATTCATCAAACATGAAAAGCTGTTTTTTGAAATTGTTCCTTGTGACTCAGAGTTAAACGGCAGATTCACAACCTCTTAGTAAACGGTGTTCAAAAGCTTACATTTGCAATAATAAGTCCAGCCAAGTCAAAAACATGAGGAGCTATTTTTGCTTGGATGTTCTTATTACTTAATGCAGGGCAGCTTTTTCATTTCCTTCTTATTCTGCTATCGCTGTTTCCAATCCTACTTCGATCATTTCATTGAACGTAGATTGACGTTCTGCAGCTGTTGTTTCTTCACCGGTGATCAAATGGTCGCTAACGGTCATCAAACTTAATGTCTGCACATGGTATTTCGCGCCTAAGTAATAAAGAGCCGCTGCTTCCATTTCCACTCCTAAAACGCCAAGTTCAGCTAATTGGAATGTCTCTGTCAAATCATCTTTGTAGAAAGAATCTTCCGAAAGAACATTTCCTACATGAACCGTATAGCCCTTTTCTTTAGCTATCTCATATGCTTTCAGTAATAGATTGAAATCACTGATTGGAGGAAAATGAAAGGCTTGGAAATTTTTTTCGATCATCGAAGAACTGGTCGCTGCACCTTGTGCTAGTACTAAATCACGAACATGGACGTCTTTTGACAATGCACCGCATGTACCTACTCGAATCAATTTCTTTACACCATACGACTGGATCAATTCATGGGCATAGATGGTGGCTGATGGCATTCCCATTCCTGTTCCTTGAACAGAAATACGTTCTCCTTTATATTTGCCGGTAAAGCCTAACATACCGCGTACCTGATTGTAACAAACTGGATCTTCCAAAAAAGTCTCCGCAATATATTTAGCTCGCAAAGGATCTCCCGGAAGTAAAATCTTATCGGCGATCTCGCCTTCTTTCGCTTCAATATGCACACTCATTTTATTGTTCCTCCTATTACAATAATGTCAATGTTTCTTTAACCAATGCTTTAAAAGATTGTTTGACTCTCTGAGTTGTTTCTACAACTTCTTCATGGCTCAGATTCGCTTGCATACCTGCTGCTAAGTTGGTAATACAAGAGATTCCTAACACTTTTAATCCGCTGTGAGCTGCTACGATGACTTCTGGAACAGTCGACATCCCTACTGCATCGGCTCCTATTGTCCGAGACATTCGGATCTCCGCAGGCGTTTCATAAGTTGGTCCAGAATAGCCCATATATACGCCTTCTTTAAGATCCAAACCTAGTTTTTCTGCTGCTGCTTTTGCTGTTGCTTGATAGTCAGGCGTATAAGCTTGACTCATATCTGGAAATCTAGGGCCCATTGCATCTTCATTCGGACCGATCAAAGGATTTTCACCAGTAAAATTGATATGATCGGTAATCAGCATCAAATCTCCTGGTACAAATGATTCGTTGACACCACCACATGCATTAGTCACAATGACTGAATGGGCCCCTAGCCCGGCCATCACACGTACTGGATAGGTCACTGTTTGCATGGAATGACCTTCATAGTAGTGGAATCTCCCTTGCATGGCTAACACTTTCTTGCCTGCCAGAGACCCATAAACTAGCTTTCCTGCATGCCCAACTACTGTCGAAACAGGAAAGAACGGGATCTCATCATAAGAAATCATTACAGCATCTTCGATTTCATCTGCTAATTCACCTAATCCTGAACCTAGAATCAAACCAAAATCAATTTCTTTTACTCCTTTATCAAGGATAAACTGGGTCGTTTCTTGTAACATCTCGCTTAACTTGGTCATTTGCTTTCTCCTATTTAAAAAGATTATTTTAATAATTTCAAGAAGCTTTCGCCATTTTCAGTCGAAGAAACACTAAAGTTCTCAGCAATCGTTGCTGAAATATCTGAATAATATCCTTGAGGCAATGCCCCTTGTTCTTTCATTTTTTTACTGTAAACCAATAACGGTACATATTCTCGCGTATGATCGGTACCAGTAAACGTCGGATCGTTTCCGTGATCGGCTGTAATCATTAGCAAGTCGTCTTCTTCCATCGCTTCAAGCAATTCTGGAATTCGTAAGTCAAATTCTTCAATCGCATGCGCATAGCCGACTACATCCCGACGATGACCGTATAATGCATCAAAATCTACTAAATTGGTAAAGCTGATTCCTGAAAAATCGTTTTTCATAACTTTCAGCAGCTGGTCAACGCCATCCATATTGCTTTTCGTGCGGACAGATTCAGTGATTCCTTGTCCGTTGAAAATATCGTTGATCTTTCCAACAGCAATCACGTCCTTTCCTGCTTCTTTCAAAGAATCAAGGACTGTGTGTCCGAATGGATTCAACGCATAATCATGGCGATTGCTTGTTCGTGTGAAGTCTCCTGGTTCACCCACGTACGGACGTGCAATGATTCGGCCAATCATATACGGATCATCTTTTGTTATATCACGAACGAATTGGCAAATCCGATATAATTCTTCTAAAGGAATGATTTCTTCATGTGCCGCGATCTGAAGGACAGGATCGGCAGAAGTATATACAATTAAATCGCCTGTTTTCATTTGGTGTTCACCGTAATCGTCAATAACAGCTGTTCCGCTATAAGGTTTGTTACATACGACTTTACGGCCAGAAAATTCTTCGATTTGTTTGATCAGATCATCAGGGAATCCGTTAGGAAACACACGAAATGGAGTTTTGATATTCAATCCCATGATTTCCCAGTGGCCTGTCATCGTATCTTTCCCTACAGAAACTTCTTCTAATTTCGTCGCATAGCCTTGATGATCTTTCACTGATTCCACACCTTCAAGAGGACGGATTGTTCCTAAACCAAGCTGCTCTAAATGTGGAACGTTCAATCCTGCTTCTTTCGCAATGTGTCCTAATGTATCAGAACCAACATCACCGAACTTATCGGCATCTGGTGCTTCTCCAATTCCTACTGAATCCATGACGATCAGATGTACGCGTTTAAACATGATTATTCCTTCTTTCTTTTTATTTTTATTGCCTTTAAAACAAAAAGGGCGAGACGAAAAACACTTCCCGTAACCCACCCTTTTTATTCGCTAAAAGATTATTTTGATTTGATATAGTTCTTCCCGTTTGCTTTTGGACCAGAAGCTTTCCCTAAGAAAACAACCAGCACAATGATTGTCAGCAAATATGGAGCAATTTGCAGCAATACTGGCGGAATCGAAGAAATAACTGGTAATTGTGCGCCAATGATACTCAAGCTTTGAGCAAAACCAAAGAACAATGAGGCACCCATTGCCCCTAAAGGATTCCACTTACCAAAGATCATAGCAGCCATGGAGATGAACCCTTGTCCAACGATCGTACCAGCTGAAAAGTTACCGGAAATCGACTGAGCAAAAACAGCACCGCCCATACCGCCTAACAAGCCAGAAATCAGTACGCCTGAATAACGCATAGCATATACATTGATACCTAATGTGTCGGCAGCTTGAGGATTTTCACCAACTGAACGGAGGCGTAAGCCGAATTTCGTCTTGAAGATGATCACCCAAGCTAGGACAGCAATCAAAATAGCACAATAAGCAGGTAAGAATGTATTTTTAAAGAAAATTGGTCCAATGACCGGAATATCTGCTAATCCTGGGAAAGAAAAATACCCCAGATTCTGCGTGATGTTATCAGTTTGACCTTTACCATACCATGCTTTGATCAAGAAAACACCTAAAGCAGGTGCCATCAGATTAATTACTGTCCCGCTGATGATATGGTCAGCACGCAAACTGACTGTTGCTACTGCGTGAATCAGAGAAAATAGGATACCTACGACGCCACCCACTAAAATAGCGATCCATGGTGTCATAGAACCAAGTGATGGACTCATCGTCAAGTTGAAAACGATGGAACTAAAAGCACCCATGACCATGATTCCCTCTAGCCCTACGTTTACGATCCCGCTTCGTTCAGAAAAAGTTCCGCCTAGTGACGTTAGAATTAGCGGTGTTGAATAAACCAGTGTAGAAGTAAGGATCAAGGCAATTAATTCGATAGTCGACATTATAGTTCGCCCCCTTCATGGTTTTGATTCGTTGGTTTCGATTCGATTATCGCAACGATCTCTTCTTGTTTTTTCCCTTGAAAGACTTTAGCCATGACGAAACGAATCAGGAAGTTGATCCCGACAAAGAAGATAATCAAAGCAATCGATACATTGACGATCTCAAACGGAACACCTGCTCCTGTCTGCATGCCAAGTCCACCGATCTTCAAAATACTGAACAAGATCGCTGATAAAAGAATACCGATTGCTGATCCAGAACCAAGCAAGGAGACAGCCATTCCGTCAAATCCAATAGATAGCGAAGTCGTTTGAACAAAGAAGTTTTGATACGTTCCTAATCCTTCAACCACACCGCCAAGCCCTGCCAAAGCGCCAGAAATGACCATCGACAAAACGATCGTACGTTTACTACTCATTCCTGCATACTCAGAAGCAAAAGGATTCAATCCAACAGAACGGATTTCAAATCCTAAAGTCGTTTTCTTCATCAGCAGCCAAACGAAAATAAGCGCGATGATTGCTAAAAATAATCCTGAGTTTACGCGAGAGCCGCCAAAAGCTTGTGTTAACCATGGTAACCGCAGTGAGGCATTTTGACTGATCATATTGGAAGAGTCCAAACTTGAGCGATAGCTTTCAGGCATCACTTCATGTAAAGCAAATGTGCTTACGTATAATAAGATATAGTTCATCATGATTGTTACGATCACTTCACTTGTTCCAAAAAATGCTCGAAGTAAACCTGGAACAGCCGCTGCCATCGCACCAGCTAAGGCACCTAAGATCACGCATAACGGAAGCAAAACAACTTTTGGCAGATCTGGAAACGCAAGTGCCACCCAGACACTGACGATCCACCCGCAAAGTGCTTGTCCAGAAAGCCCAATATTGAAAAACCCAGCTGAGTTAGCTACAGAAAAACCTAATGCTGTAAAAATCAACGGCGTTGCTTGCCTTAACGTTTCACCTATCCCTCTTTGCGAACCAAGGGCTGCATCTAGCATAGAAGAATAACCTTGGATGGGCTGAAAACCAAAAGCAGCCATCAATATCGCGCCTAAGATCAATCCTAAAACAACTGAAAGTACAGGCACTAATAAATTACGGAATTTCTCGCTGCGATCATTCATGTGCGCCAGCCCCCTTTTCTAACTCTTTTCGTGCTTCTTCTAAGGTATAGCCCGCCATCAATAGACCTAATTCATTTTCAGATGTTTCTTTCGGATCAACGATACCGACAATTTCTCCTTCATGGATAACAGCAATACGATCCGAAACATTTAAAATTTCTTCTAATTCGAAACTGATCAGTAACACTGCTTTGTATTTGTCCCTTTGTTCGATCAGACGTTTATGAATAAATTCGATCGCACCTACATCCAGTCCACGAGTTGGATTTGCAACAATCAACAGATCAGGATCTCGGTCGACTTCACGAGCGATAATTGCTTTTTGCTGATTTCCGCCTGATAAAGCTTTTGCGGGAACAAGTTCATTCGTTGTTCGAACATCATATTCTTCGATCAATTCTCTGGCATGTTCATTCATTACTGAATAATTCAGCATGCCGTTTTTACTGTAAGGTTTTTGATGATAGGTTTGTAGTGCGATATTTTCAGATAATGTCATATCTAGGACTAACCCGTATTTATGACGGTCTTCTGGCACGTGTCCTACACCATGTTCAGTGATTTTTCGGGGTTTTTTATTAGTGATGTCTTCCCCTTTTAGCTTGATATGTCCGCTTTCTGCCTTTCGCAAACCAGTCAAAGCTTGGATCAACTCCGACTGCCCGTTTCCATCGATTCCAGCGATACCAAGTACTTCGCCAGCACGAACCTCTAAGTTCAAGTTTTTCACGGCTTCTAATCCACGATTTTCTTTCACCACTAGATTTTCAATAGACAAAACGACTTCTTGAGGCTTCGCTTCTTTTTTCATCGTTTTGAATGAAACCGTTCTTCCAACCATCATATCGGCTAATTGTTGTGAGGTTACGTCTTTAACGTTGACTGTACCGATTCCTTTTCCACGGCGGATAACTGTACAGCGGTCAGCTACTGCTTTGATTTCATCTAACTTATGCGTAATCAAAATGATCGACTTGCCTTCTTTGACTAATTCCTTCATGATCACGATTAATTCATCAATTTCTTGAGGGGTCAATACAGCTGTCGGCTCATCAAAAATCAGTACATCTGCTCCTCGGTAAAGTGTTTTTAAAATTTCTACCCGTTGTTCCATCCCAACTGAAATATCACGAACGTAAGCATCTGGGTTGACTGACAATCCATACTGTTCAGAAACTTTTTGGATCTCTTTTCGTGCTTTTTTATGGTCAAGCATCCCTGCGCGACTAGGCTCGCTTCCCAACACGATGTTTTCTGTTACAGTAAAGGCATCAACAAGCATAAAGTGCTGATGGACCATCCCAATCCCTAATTGGTTGGCTTTGGTTGGACTTGTGATCTTTACTTCTTTCCCACGCATCAAAATTTTCCCTGATGTCGGCTCTAATAATCCGGAAAGCACGTTCATCAATGTAGATTTGCCAGCACCGTTTTCTCCAAGCAACGCATGAATTTCTCCTGCCTTTACTTGTAAATTGATGTTGTCATTTGCCTTGAATGTTCCAAATTCTTTGGTAATATTCTGCATTTCTATGACAATATTTTCTTGAACCACCTTTTTTTCACATCCTAACGATTTCTATCTAGGGCAACGATTGACTAAGATTCACGCTTAGTGAGCGTTCTTCTTTTGAAACAAACATTACTTCAGGGAGTTGTTCCCTTATCCAAACTGTCACAAGGCAGCTTGGATAAATGAACAATTCTTGTTCTAATCAAACCATAGCCTTGTCAAACATGTGTCTAACAAGGCTATAGAAATGGTTTTAGTTTTCTTCAGGAGTTTCTGGAACTTTTACGTCACCTGAAATGATTTTTTCTTTTGCTTCATCAACTGCTTTTTTCGCTTCGTCAGAAAGTTGTCCTTCTGTTAGACCAACACCGTCTTCTTTCAATCCATAAACAGTGTGTTCGCCGCCAGGGAATTTACCGTCCGCTGATTTTTGTGCCAAATCTTCTACTACTGTTCCAACTGCTTTCAGTGTAGATGTCAATGTGAAGTTTTTCTTTTCGCCGTTTAATGTGTATTCGCCTTCGTCTGATTGGTCGCGGTCAACACCGATAACCCATACTTTTTTGTCGCCTGATTCGTTCAATGATTTTGCTTCTTGGAATACACCGTTACCTGTACCGCCTGAAGCATGGAAGATGATATCTGCGTTTTGTGCATACATACCTTGAGCAATTGAACGTCCTTTATCTGGAGCAGAGAAGTCACCAGCATATTGATTCAATACTTTGATTTCTTTTCCTAATTCTTTCGCACCTGCATCAACACCGGCTTTGAATCCAGCATCAAAACGATCGATTACTTCACCTTTTACACCGCCGATAAAGCCGACTACGTTTGTTTCAGTCGTATAAGCTGCTGCAACACCTGCAAGATAAGAAGCTTCGTTGTCTTTGAAAGTTGCAGATACAACGTTATCTAATCCGTCAATCACATCATCGATGATAACGAAGTTCGTACCTGTATTGTTTGTTGCTTGTTCTTGGATCGCTGGTTTTAGTTTATAACCAATACCAAAAATCGTTTTGAATCCAGCATTCAATGCTTGGTCGATATTTGGGATATAATCTGATTCGTTTGAAGATTGGAAGTATTGGAAGCCATCATTGCCTCGTGAAAGACCTTGATCTTTCCCCCATTTTTGTAATCCTTCCCAAGCTGACTGGTTGAATGAACGGTCGTCTACACCACCTGTATCTGTGATCAATGCTGCAGTTGTTGTGTCTGATGAGCTTTTGCCACCGGATGAATCAGTAGAGCCGTTGTTGCCGCATGCACCTAAAAATAACCCTGCTGCTAGTGCGACAGCACCTAAACCAAATAATTTTGCTTTTTTCATTTCTGTAAAGCCTCCTAAAATAATTGTTTTATTTTTCAACAGTCAGCTGACTGAATGAACATGAGTTATAGATCTTTTTCAGTAAATGCATAAGGCAGTAGTTCTCGAACGGTCGTTGCCTTCGTCACACCATTGTCTCCCACTAGCGTAACCGGCATATCAGGAGCACAGAACTCTGCCATTACTTGCCGACATGCACCACATGGAGAAATAGGATCCGGGGTGTGCCCTGCTACGACTAAATGGGTAAACGATCTTTCTCCTTCTGATACGGCTTTGAAGAAAGCTGTGCGCTCGGCACAATTCGTTAATCCAAATGATGCATTCTCGATGTTGATACCTTGATAAATCTTGCCTGATTCCGTTACGAGACAAGCGCCTACCGGAAAATGGGAATAAGGAACATAGGCTTTATCTAACGCTTCAATAGCTGTGTTGATCCATTCTTGTTTGAGTTCTGCCATGAGCTTCTCCTTTGAAAAAATTAATAGCCTTCACCAGTTGAACCAGATACGATTGCTACTCCTGCGCTTGTTCCGATTCTTGTAGCACCAGCTTCGATCATTGCCATTGCTTCTTCTTCGTTATGGATACCGCCGGAAGCTTTGACACCCATTTCTGGTCCTACAGTTTCACGCATCAAACGGACATCCTCTACCTTTGCTCCGCCTGTTGAGAAACCAGTTGATGTTTTGACAAAATCAGCGCCTGCAGCTTTTGCTATTTCGCAAGCTCGGATGATTTCTTCTCTATCTAATAACGATGTTTCAATAATAACTTTGACAAGCGCACGATCTTTTGCTGCTTCAACAACTACTTCGATATCTTTTTGGACTTGTTGATCATCCTTTGATTTCAAAGCACCGATATTGATGACCATATCGACTTCATCTGCACCGTTATTGATGGCATCTGTTGTTTCAAATGCTTTTGTCTCGGGTGTGTTTGCTCCTAGAGGAAACCCGATTACTGTACATACGGCTACTGGCTCACCTTGTAATTGTTCTTTCGCTAGCGCAACCCATGCTGGATTGATGCAGACAGAATAAAAATGGTATTTTTTTGCTTCTTCGATAATTTGCATCACAGCTTCTTTAGATGCGTCTGCTTTCAAAATAGTATGGTCGATCATTCGGTTTAGTTCCATTTCTTTTCCCCTTTTCTTTAAAACGGTAAAGTCCGCTTTTTTCCTTTATTCTGTGATGATGTCATGAATCAACGTTGGCTTCATTGCCGATTCACCAATTTCAATATTTTTATATAATAATTCAATGACAGAAGTGATTTCTTCGTCGTTACTATAGATCGTCAATAGTGACTCACCTTTTGTCACAGTGTCACCAATTTTTTTATGCAGTTTCAATCCAACAGCGTGATCAATATCTTCTTCTTTGGTTTTACGCCCAGCACCTAGCATCATTGCAGCAATTCCTAATTCATTTGCCACGATTTTTGACACAACTCCGCTTTGTTTAGCAGGAAGCTCCATTGTGTAGCGTGCAGTCAAAATTCGTTCTGGATGTTCCACGATCGCTGGGTCTCCCCCTTGATTTTGGATCATTTCTTTGAATTTTGCTAACGCTTTACCAGATTCCAGAGCTTCTTGAAGCAACGTTCTTGCTTCATCGGTTGTCTTAGCTTTGCCAGCAAGAACAACCATTTGGCTTCCTAAGGCGTAGCACATTTCTACTAGATCTTCTGGACCATTTCCTTGTAATGTTTCGATTGCCTCGACAACTTCTAGACTATTTCCGATAGCTTCGCCAAGAGGTTCTGACATATCTGAGATAACCGCCACTGTTTCTCGGTTAGCCAGTTTCCCAATGCTCGTCATGGTCTTTGCCAGACGTCTTGCATCTTCGATGTTCTTCATGAAAGCACCGTCTCCAGTGGTCACATCCAAAACGATTGCATCTGCTCCTGCCGCGATTTTTTTACTCATAATCGAACTGGCAATCAGCGGAAGAGAATCAACGGTCGCTGTGACGTCACGCAAGGCATACAATTTTTTGTCCGCCGGTGCCAAGTTTCCTGATTGACCAATTACCGCTACTTTACTTTCATTAACAATGCGTACAAATTCTTCATCCGAAAGCTCGATCTGAAATCCGGGAATTGCTTCTAGCTTGTCTAGTGTACCACCTGTGTAACCTAGACCGCGTCCAGACATTTTAGCCACTGTCACTCCAACACTAGCTACTAGGGGGGCTAAAATCAATGTGGTCGTGTCACCAACGCCACCTGTCGAATGCTTATCTACCTTTATTCCTTCAAGAGAACTCAAATCGATGACATCACCAGAATTAGCAATCGCCAATGTTAAGTTCGTGATTTCTTCATTTGTCATGTCTTGATAAAAAATTGCCATCAATAAGGCACTGACTTGATAATCTGGAATCTTTCCATTCGTATAGTTCGTGACGATGTACTCGATTTCCTCTTTCGACAGCTCGTTTCCATCCCTCTTTTTTTCAATCAGATCCACCATTCGCATTGCCTGATCCTCCTTGTCTTCATTCGGTATTATACATTATTTTTAGGAAAGGTAAACCACTTTAGTAAACTGGTTTACTAAAAATAAAAAAAGCACTAACTCGCCTTTGTAAATGCTTACATAAGCAATATACCGCCGAGTTAGCCCTTTGTCAATACTTTTACGCTCTCACGAATAATTAATTTTGTTTCGAACACTTTGTTCGGAACTTTTCTTTGAGGAAATTCGATCGTATCGATCAGGAAACGTGCAGCATAAAATCCAATATCAAAACTTGGCTGCTGCACTGTCGTCAATTGCGGAATCATGTATTCTGACAGCTTTAATCCATCGAATCCTATGACTGAGATATCTTCTGGGATTTTTTTGCCCAATTCATCGATCGCCTGATAGCATCCGATCGCCATGGCATCATTCCCGCAAAAAATAGCCGTGATATCTTTATGTTTGAGTAATTTTTTTGATGCAGTATATCCACCTTGAACAGTCAACTCTCCATGTTCAACAAATTTCCCATTAAAAGGCAGGCCATGATCTTTCAGCGCATGACGATATCCGTTGAAACGTTCTTCTAATTGATAGTATCCAGTGGTTTCCTTCAGCATGCCGATCTTCGTATGGCCACTTTCAATAAACAGCGAAACAGCTTGATAGGCGCCCTCATATTCCTTTACGATAAGCCGTCCATTATCCCGACGATTCAATCCGCGATCGATTAAAATGATTGGCATTTTTTGATAAAATCCGCTGTCTAATGCGTATTTCTCAGGTAAAATATTTGGTGTGGCCAGCAAGATTCCGTCCACTGAGCGGTGGGAAAGCTCTTGTAAATACTTGATCTCATTTTCTTGGCTATGACGAGAATTGCATAACATGATCACATAGCCCAAAGGATTCAAATAGCTCTCTACACCTTCGATCAGTTTGGAGAAGAAGAAATCAGTGACATCAGGGACGATCATTCCGATGGTCTTTGAATGTCGATTGATCACATTTGAAGCGAAATAATCGGGCTTATAATGATGTTCATTCACGATCGACAACACTTTTTTCCTTGTCTTATCACTAAATCTGCTTCCTTTGTTATTCAAAATCTGTGAGACAGTTGTTACTGATACGCCTGCCATTTCTGCGATATCTCTGATGGTCAGCTTCATCCTATTGGCTCCCTTCTATCTAAATTCCCTATCAGTGTACCAAAACCCCCAAGAAAAGAATAGAGAAAAAAGGAAAGTATGTTTTTTGATAAAAATCTCCTTTATCTACCGACTTGGCAGCCTTCTATACAAGTTCTGTATCTTATTTATTTTATCGTAAAAAACAACGACTCTGTTCCTACTATTTCTTTTTGAAGAAAAAATAGTTCTTTGTTTTTAAAAACTTCTCAACAAAAAAAGAACTGATACGTACCATATATGTAATATGTACGCCCAGTTCCACTCTTTCGTCGCTCCACTATTTTTCAGCTAGTTATTCTTTCACACTTTTGATGATATAATATCCTTTATCTTTTGTGACGATTTCTGCATTGCCAAATGTTTCTTCCATTTTCTTTTGCGCACTCGGCGCTCCTTGTTTCTTCTGGATCACAATTGTCAGTGTACCGCCCTTCTTCAACCGATGATATGCGCCTGTCAAAATTTCATGTACAACTTTTTTTCCAGCACGGATCGGCGGATTGCTTACGATAGCTGCATAGGTTTCTTCATGAACTGCTTCATAGATATTCGATTGATGGATATCAACATGTTCGATTTGGTTACGCTTTGCGTTTCCTTGCGCTAGACTTACCGCTCGTTCATTAATGTCGACCATTTCAACAAACCGCTGTGTCGCAAATGCCAAAGCTAACCCAATCGGTCCATATCCGCATCCCACATCTAAGATCTTTCCTTCATCAGGTAACTCTTCCCAATCGAAAGCATCAATCAGGACACGTGAACCATAATCCACTGTTTCACGTGAAAATACACCAGAATCTGTTACAAATTGAAAGGTTCTGCCTTTTAACTCAAAAGCCCATTGTTCAAAATCGTGCGCCGTATCTGGGCGTTCAGAATAGTAATGATTTGTCATGTCTTCCATCCTTCTCATTTCTTTCATGACAACAGTCTATCCTTTTATGTATCCGTGCGCAAGTCAAGAATAAGACTACGTTTCTTTCTATTATAAAGATTATACAAAAAGATCGGCAATCTCTCTTAAGTGGTGGGGTTTGCGTTTATTTTGTGTTAAAATAGTTCCATTGATGGGAGAACGCAGGAGGCTAATATGAATGATCCAATGAACTACTACCGTGTGGCAAGAGAAGAATGGCGAGAATTTTATCGTAATGGGCAAGCACCTTTGACACAAGATGAACTAGATAATATCAAAAGTTTGAATGACCGCATTTCCATGCAGGATGTTCGAGATATCTATGTACCTCTTGCTCATCTGATTTATCTTTATATGAAAGAATTTGAATCTTTGTTCTTGAGTAAAGGTTTATTTCTTCATAAATACGTAGAAGTACCGCCTTTTATTATCGGGATCGCCGGAAGTGTAGCCGTTGGAAAAAGTACAACAGCCAGACTGCTGCAGACGATTTTGTCTCGTACCTTCAAACGAAGAAACGTTCAGCTGATCACGACTGACGGATTTCTTTATCCAAATCGTATATTAAAAGAGCGTGGAATCATGGACCGTAAAGGATTTCCTGAAAGTTATGATATGGAGATGCTGATCGATTTCTTGAACCGTGTAAAATCTGGTCAGGAAGAGATAAAAGTACCTGTTTACTCACATGATGTGTATGATATCATTCCAGACAAGTACGAATTGATCCAGCAACCTGATATCTTGATCGTTGAGGGGATCAATACGCTTCAATTACCTGCGAATCAGCAAATCTACGTCAGCGACTTTTTTGATTTTTCTGTCTATGTCGATGCTGATCCCGTGCTGATCGAAAAATGGTATTTGGATCGTTTTGGCGCGTTACTGGATACGGCTTTCCAAAATCCAGAGAATTATTATTATCGTTTTGCTATCGGAGATCGTGAAGAAGCCTTTAAAATGGCAAAAGATGTATGGAAAAATGTGAATTTGAAAAATTTACAGGAATATATCTTGCCTACACGAGGAAGAGCCGATATAATTCTCCATAAAACTGAAAATCATATTATCGATTCGATTTTCATGCGAAAATATTAGCATTTTAAAATAGTTTGACTATTTTGAGATAAAATTTAAAGGGATAGGGGTAATAAATTTGACAAACGTTGCCGATATGACGAACGTTGAAAAGATTATCGTATTAGACTACGGTAGTCAGTATAACCAATTGATCACAAGACGTATTCGTGATCTTGGAGTCTTTTCCGAATTATTGAGCCACCGCATTACTGCAGAAGAAGTAAAAGCGATGAATCCAAAGGGAATCATTCTTTCTGGCGGACCAAACAGTGTATATGATGAGAATGCATTTGGGATCGATCCTGAGATCTTCAATTTAGGTATTCCTGTATTAGGGATTTGCTATGGTATGCAATTGATCACGTACAAACTTGGCGGTTCCGTAGAGCCTGCTAAAAACCGCGAATATGGGAAAGCCTTGTTAGAAGTAACAAGCGATCAAGCTGTCTTGTTTAAAGAAACACCAAAACAACAAACAGTATGGATGAGCCATGGCGACTTGGTAACTAAAGTTCCTGAAGGCTTTGAAACAGTCGGAACAAGCAAAGATTGTCCGATTGCTTCTATCCAAGACACAACACGTAATTTTTATGGTATCCAATTCCATGCAGAAGTACGTCATTCCGAATACGGAATCGAATTGCTGCGCCACTTTGCCTTTGATGTTTGTCACTGTGAAGGTAACTGGACAATGGATAACTTTATCGATATGCAAGTAGAAAAAATCCGTGAACAAGTTGGTGACAAAAAAGTCTTGCTTGGTCTTTCAGGCGGCGTTGATTCTAGTGTCGTTGGGGTTCTTTTACAAAAAGCGATTGGTGACCAATTGACATCTATCTTCGTTGACCATGGTCTGCTACGCAAAGGCGAAGCGGAACAAGTAATGGAAAGTCTAGGCGGAAAATTCGGCTTGAACATCATCAAAGTCGATGCAAGAGATCGCTTCTTAGACAAGTTGAAAGGTGTATCTGACCCAGAACAAAAACGTAAAATCATTGGGAATGAATTCGTATATGTTTTTGATGACGAAGCAACAAAACTTGCTGGTGAAGAAGGCGTCTCTTTCTTAGCACAAGGAACGTTGTATACTGACGTTATCGAATCTGGTACAGAAACAGCACAAACGATCAAATCTCACCATAATGTAGGCGGACTGCCAGAAGATATGCAATTTGAATTGATCGAACCATTAAACACATTATTCAAAGACGAAGTCCGTGAATTAGGGACTCAGTTAGGCATGCCTGATTCAATCGTTTGGCGTCAGCCATTCCCTGGTCCTGGTCTTGGTATTCGTGTTCTTGGCGAAATCACTGAAGACAAGCTAGAAATCGTACGCGAATCTGATGCTATCTTGCGTGAAGAAATCGCAGCTGCTGGACTTGACCGTGATATCTGGCAATATTTCACTGTTCTTCCAGGGATCCGCTCTGTCGGTGTTATGGGTGACGGACGTACTTACGACTACACAGTCGGTATCCGTGCTGTAACTTCAATCGACGGAATGACCGCTGACTTTGCCCGTATCCCATGGGAAGTCTTGCAAAAAATCTCTGTACGTATCGTAAACGAAGTAGCCCACGTCAACCGTATCGTGTATGACATCACTTCTAAACCACCAGCAACAGTGGAGTGGGAATAATAAAAGAAACCGTGAATCCTTTGATACTAAAGGGGTTCGCGGTTCTTTTTTTATTTTTGTAACCAACCTTCTATCGTGACAGAATGGAACTAAAAATGTTTCAAAAACGAACAAAGGTGTTAAAAGGTAAAGTGATCAATACTACTGGTCAAAATAAGAGGTTGAAAGGGAATTGAAAAATAACTACAGATAATACTTTTATAAACGTACGTGCTTTGTGGTTCTGTAGTTAACTATATAACTGGAATTAGGGAATGGTATCAAATTGAAAAGAAAGATTCTACCAATTTATCATATGTTAAAAATGGAAAATCAACAGCAGTTCTTTCGGAAACCTTACACAAAAACCGATTATTGAAAATAGCCGAAAAACGTTTTTCGGCTATTTTTTTAATTAAGTTTCCTTCTTCTTACCTTTTCCCACTATTCCGTTTCACATCTTTGATGATCTTCAGCGCACGTTTTCGTGTTTTGATATTTGGACTTTTCAAGCGGCGGTATGCACTTGAGATATCTGTTTTTTCCATATGGACGACCCACTTTCTTCTTTGATTGTAGTCATGCTAAAAAACACAAATCGAAACAATTACGATTTGTGTTTTAAATGGTATCAAAAGTTAAAAAGAAAGTCAACTTGTTAAAACAGTCGATCAGACTAGCTGATTGACTCCTATCTCTAGAAATAAATTTTCATTATTACGTTTTAGCTACCTAAAAAAGGCCCTCTTGTCCGTTAACTTTAATATCTATTGTTATAGCTAGTTTACCTATTGAACGTACTGTTTGTTCGATAGAACACTAAAAAAGAGGCTGGGACAGAAGCGTTTAACTCCAAGAAATAAGAAGAAATTCACGAAAATTGCTTTTCAAATTTTTGTGAATTTCAGCTTATTTCCGAAGGAGTTGCTTCTGCTTCCGCCGTTTATACGTGTTTAGAGCGTGAGACAAAAGTGTTCTTTACTTTTGTCTCACGCTCTTTTAAACTATTTCGAAGTACTAAACTTATGAAGTGAGAATACCTAAGCCAGAGCCAATGTGCTCGCCTGCAAGCAATTGCTCTTTTGCTTGTCGCTGTAAACTCGTACTTTCTGGATAATCATGTATTTGGGCATCTACTCGTCCAAAGATCCAAGGGACTCCATTATCGTCCTGTTCATCAACTGATAATAATCGATAATCGGCTGCAAAAAGACAGATTTTTGACTCTTTTTTCAACCATTTAGTAAGATTGGGTGATAGTAACCAAGTATCTGTGTACATCACTTGGTAATGGTAATCAGGAAAATAAAGTTCAAAAAAACGAATGGCACTTTCGTAACTATCTCTTATCTTATTCTGAGATAAATCTGCATCGGAAGGAATATGAAGAGAAAGGCACTGCTTTCCTTCTAATCTTAGATCCGTGTACCCTTTCGGAAAATATGTCATTTCGTACTCCAATTCACCAATCCGAAAGATCAAGCCACTAGTGTAATGCCAAATCCAAAAACCACGGTCAAAGCGATAGCTTCCTGTTACTTGGAAATGTTCATGAATAAATCTAGTAAAAGCATTCATTGTTGCCAAATAGATAGTTCTTGGAATCTTCAATGGTTGATAAATTTTTTTCCAACTTTGAGAAGCTGCATATAGATAAATAGCTAATGCTGCAAAAGGTTCCTCTTCATAGACTTTGTCTATTTTCTTTGCAGCCGCCTTTGCTTTATTAGGATCCATTAGTTCATGACTATATTGCTCAAACACCTCATCAAGGATGTTTTTTGCTTGTACAATCATTTGGTCTATAACGACTTTGGGAAGAGTTAAAGTTTCTGCCAGAATTTGGATTTCATTGCTTATTTTCTTCATCAAATTTCCCCTTTTCATATCTTTGAACCTCATTGTTTAAATGACTGATTATCCGGACACCATATGGTATAAACATACTTTTATTGTACACTAACTATAAAACTTAAACTTTCTATGAAGAAAGAATATCTGTAAGACTTTCAAAGAAAGCATTGACCATCTCAGGAAAGTTTATTCAGTTACCATCATAAACAAAATTTTTTGATAGAATAAATATAAAATTTTTTTGAAAGTTCCTTTCCACATTTTTGTGTGAATTTGACTTAATGCTGAGAATCTGGCTTTTGAACACCTTGAATTAGAGGTTGTGACAAAAATCTTGTCATAACCTCTTTTGGCACATATATTTGTCCTTCTATTCTAATTTTTGACGAACAACCGTTAAATAATGTTGCAAACCAACCGTCATTACCCACGCAACACCTAAACCGATGAAACTTCCTATGACGATCCCTAAAAAACGATATTCGATCAAAGAAATCAAGTATGCTCCACGAATAAGTGTAGATAGCATCAACGCCATCGGATTAAGAAATATATTAGCAACTGCATAATTTCTAGCAACTAGAAATTGTGCGATTCCATATAGAAAAGTGATCAGAAAAATGGTCTGCAACTGCGTAAACGGCACAAATGACAAGAATGCCGACACACATAACCCACCCATCGATCCAATCAGATATTGGACTTGTCGATGCTTCATCGCATCCAAATTTTCTGCTAGCAAAATCGATGCACATGACAAGGTCAACCAATAAGGATTATGCAGATTCAAGCCGTGACTGACATAAACGGAAAGAAATAAGGCAGCGCTGTAGAAAACAGAATCAATGATCACTAAAGGCTCTTCGTGAAATCTTTCTTTTAAAGTTGCTTTTTCAATTGTCTGCTCAGGCCGTGAATCCAGTAGTTTTGTAATCACTGCCGCAATCAGGGCAAAAACGACACCCATAAAAAAATAAAGCGAGACGATCGGTAATTGAGCGATTGGCAGCTGCATGCTCGTTCCCATGGCAGAAAGCATCGCAAAAAACAAGCCACCTGGTTTAGAGATATGGAATAATCGCAACACGAATCTGCTGGAAAAAGCAACCAAAGCTACGGCAAATGGTTCAAGCCATAAAACATAAGTCGATAAGATCCCCAAAACGAAAGCAAACAAAAGACCACAACCGATCAAAAACATACGTTTCAACAAAGATTTCATCGGTATGTTTTGATAATAGAAAAAAGTAAAGATTCCTAATGATGAAAAACTTGAAATCAAAAAGTCATGATTTATGTAACCTAACCATAATACGATAAAGATAAGTAGCATCAGGTTCATGATACGAAAAGGATTATCTTGTATTTTATTGAAACGAAAATAAGTCTTGAACAATCTATCCCTCCTTCCTAGTGATTTGAAAAGAAGCTGAATCAAAATGAAATGCCAATCCCGTTTGTCAGCATTACCTAGTATAACAACTATTTCTTGATTTTTCATAAAATTAGTATCAAAAAGTAAACAACTTGGAGAAATTAGAACAAAACACGAACATTCCGAGTCGTTTTGACATAAAAAAGATAGCAAGTTTTCCAAGCAACTCGCTATCTTAGCTTTGTTAAAGAAACCGGATTCCCAACAAAAAAAGCTTCTAATTTTCGCACGGTAACTACGCTGGTCCTTAAACTTCATACTTTTTTATGATTTTTCAGCGGTTTTCGATGGTATACTTTTTAAATGGAGGAGATGTCTATGCGGTATGTATCAAAATTTTTATTAGGGATTTATTTATTCTTTCTATTATGGTTGATTTTATTCAAGCTATCATTTAATCTTCCACAATTTCTCACTTATTCTTACAGCAATGTCAATCTCGTCCCTTTTTCTACTTTTTCTTTTGAAAATACGACGGTTTTGCGCGAAACCACTTATAACTTGATTGTCTTTTTTCCTTTTGGGGTGCTTTTGAATGTCAATTTCAAAGGGCTTTCCTTTTCTAAAAAATTAGGGATTATTTTCCTTGTAAGCTTCTTGGCAGAATTGATTCAATTCCTATTCGGTATTGGCGTAGCGGACATCACTGATTTGATAACTAATACAACAGGAGGACTGATAGGTTTATGGGCCTATCAGCTTCTAAACAAACATCTATCGACAAATAAGTTAGACCGTCTAGCCATTATTTTGGGATACATTTTATTCTTATTTCTGATCGTAGCTTTTTTATTTTTGACCCGAACTGTCCGTCTTCAATAAAATCGTTCGTAAAAAAAGACCGTAATAGACACATTCCAATGTGTATCTATGACGGTCTTTTTATTCAGTCATTGGTTTAAAAAAATCTATTTTCATCTCTAATCTACTATATTATTGCAGCAGGACGACTTGCAGTTTGAAACTGACAGGCTATATTCCCCTTATTTAACAAAAAGGGTTTTTTAGCTTAAAGGCTTAACATTCTTCCTAGTCAATATCTCAATCTAGAAAGGAATTCCGTCTTAATTTATACCCTGCTCAGGTATATTGTTTTTCTATAAAAAGCTTGTTTTATAAGTAATTACTTTACATTTTCTATGGTTTTTCTCCTTATTTAGGCTCCCTTTTCCTTGATTCTGCCAGTATATTCTGCCTGATCCTACTTTTTGAAGGCATTTCAAAGGAAAAAAACAGTAGTTTTTAGAAGTAGTAGAGAAATCTGAGACACGATATTTTCTGTGTCGTTATTTTTTAAATATAAAATAACAAAAGCATAAAATGAGACACGTTATTTTTTTATTCCAAAAACCACACCGTTTTATACTGTTTGAAAACACGTTAATATTTATTCATTTCTGTTGTATATCTCCTATCAAAAGAAATCTATACGCCCTTCTTTGACTAGTTTTTTATTTTTATCTCTTACGAAGTTATCCACTGTGGAAAAACTAACTATCTATTTTTCGATACACTTTTCTAAAAATTAAATTTTCCACAAATAAAAACACGTTTACAACAGAATCATACTGCTGTAAACATGCTTTTCTTAAATAGATAGAACATCAGATTACATAAAGATGTTTATTTTTTTATTGCTGTGAATAATGTCAAAAATCCTACGACACCAACTACTGTCCAAGTCAAATGACCTTGATCCAAATAAATAAGCATCGTGACAAAACTAGTAATCAGTCCTACATGAATTCTTTTTTGATCCATCTGCATCCCTTTGAATACTAGTATCACTCGGATATTTGATCGTTTATTTATTTTTTCTATATTTTTCTCTTAAATTTTAAACACGGATCATTTTACCGATATTGTGATTCGATGGTACGACTTGGGATGATCCAAGCAGCTAGAATCACGATGTTTGCGATCAGCACGGCTACGGGTGCTACTAAATACCCTAAGACAATTCCTAACACATTCAAGCCAATCGATAGATACGATTTCTTGTAATTATTCAACATCGCCTTCAATGCTTTCTCGTGGCCTTTATTTGCTTTGACAAGTTCTTTTGCCAAGATATAATACGCAATATTAGCGGTCAAGGTAACAAAACCATAAGTCATTTCTGGAGCCAGGCTATTGATGTACTCACTGATCCATGAAGTTGCAAACGGAAAAAGCGAAAGCGCAAAAACAAAGAAACTGTTCGCCCATAAGACCCGTCCATTTATCTTATGTACAACTTGAAATAAATGATGATGATTGTTCCAATAAATCGCTAAAATGATAAAACTGACAATATAGATAAAAAATCGGTAACCTAATGCAGCGAGCGCCTCCCACGTATCTCCGTTAGGTTCATGAAGTTCTAAAACTAAAATAGTCATGATAATCGCGATTACAGCATCTGTAAATGCTTCAAGACGATTTTTAGGCATGATATTCTCCTCCTTTTCCGCTCTATTTTAGATGATAAACCAGAGAAAAAGCAATTGTTTGATCATTTAAGTAGATGAAGTAAAAATCAGTCTTCAGTTGGAGGTGTTTTTAAACAATCCCTGTTATACTTTTTCTATAGTAAAGAATGAACAAGAGGAGGGTTTTGTATGCGTCAAAAAAATATGTTCTTAAATATCTTCATGGTTCTTTTAGTGCTAATTGCAGCTAGCTTCGTCATCAGTCTTTTTGTCAGTGTCCTAAGCGGGCTTTTATGGTTTGCGGTCAAAGTTCTAATCCCAATCGCACTTATCATCTGGCTTGTTCGCTGGATCAAAGGAAATACACATAGAAAAAACTATTATTAATGTATGATACCATTCACTTCATTATGATATAACTTACTAAAAAAATAGGGTCGCGATATAAGTTCGCGGCCCTATTTGATATATCATATATATTTTTTTATTTATCCTAATGCCACATCCAAAATCATCATAATGATAAATCCACTCATGACGCCAAAAACTGCAAAATGACGTTTGCTGGACAATGTCTGCTGTGCTTCGGGGATCAATTCTTCCACCACGACATAAATCATTGCTCCTGCGGCAAAAGCAAGTGCATAAGGAAGCAGCAGCTCCACTTTCGTTACTAGTAGCGCTCCAATCACTCCAGCAATTGGTTCAACGATTCCAGAAGCTTGTCCGTAAACAAAGGCCTTTTTACGACTCAGACCTTCTTGTCGCAACGGGATTGATACAGCTGCTCCTTCTGGGAAGTTTTGGATACCAATACCTAGCGCCACCGAAACAGCGGCTAATATAGCGGCTGTCGGATTATCCGCAGTTGCTGCTGCACCGAATGCTACCCCCACGGCTAAACCTTCAGGAATGTTATGCAATGTAATAGAAAAAACAAGCAAGATCGTCCGTTTTAAATGGGTAGGCAATCCCTCTGCTTCATGTTGTGGTCCAAAATGCATATGGGGCAGTGTTTTATCTGCCATATATAAAAACACACCGCCTAAACCAAACCCAATACTTACAACTAGCCAAGCAATATCTCCATTTTCTTCTGCTTTTGTAATAGCCGGATCTAACAAAGACCAAAAACTTGCAGCAATCATGACACCAGAAGCAAATCCTAACATCAAGTTTAGCACTTCTTTTTTGATTTCTTTAAAGAAAAAAACCAACCCGGCACCAAGAGCTGTCATAAAATAAGTAAAAGCTGTCCCAGCAAGTGCTTGCTGCCAAGGTTCAAGTCTCAATAGCCATTCAACCATGCCATTCCCCTCTCTTGAATCTATCTATGTACTACTCTAGCATATTCCCAAAAACATGACTACATTTTTGTGAAAAGACGAATTAGTTGGGATTTTCGATAAAAAGTTCTATACTCTAGATACAAAAAATTTATGTATCATCATTGCTAAAGGAGTGAAACACCATGTCAAAAATCAATGCAGGAATCGCAATGGTAAAAGTTCTTGAAAGCTGGGGTATCGACCATATTTACGGCATTCCCGGAGGATCTTTCAATTCAATTATGGATGCGCTATATCAAGAAAAAACCGAAATCAACTACATTCAAGTTCGTCATGAAGAAGTCGGCGCACTCGCAGCCGCTGCAGATGCAAAATTAACGGGGAAAGTCGGCGCTGTCTTCGGCTCTGCAGGACCTGGTGCGACACATTTGATCAATGGTTTGTATGATGCACAGATGGACCATGTGCCTCTAGTAGCGTTCTTAGGACAAGTTGCTTCTACATCCATGAACTATAACTCTTTCCAGGAACTAAATGAAAATCCTATTTTCGCAGATGTCAGCGTATACAATCGTACAGTCATGACACCACAAAGTCTTCCGCATGTAGTAGATGAAGCCATTAAAGCCGCCTATGAGCATAAAGGCGTGGCTATCGTGACTATCCCTGTTGATCTTGGTTTTGAAGAAATTGACGAACAACCTTTCTCCACCGCTCACACTCACAAAACAAGTGTGATATTACCAGAAGAAAAAGATTTGCTAGCTGCTTTGCCTTATCTTGAAAAAGCAAAAAAACCAGTTCTTTATGTTGGTCAAGGAACGCGAAACGGATTTCCACAAATCAAAAAATTCTCAGAACATTTTTCAGTTCCTATTGTCGCTTCCGTTCTAGCAAAAGGAATTATTCCTGATGATTATGAAAACTTTCTTGGTTTTGCTGGACGTGTCGCTACTAAACCCGGAAATGAAGCATTGGCAGAAGCCGATCTGATCTTATTTGTCGGTAGCGACTTCCCATTTGGACGTGCATTTTTTAATCCAACTGCTGAATTTATCCAAATCGATATCGATGCGTCAAAATTTGGACGACGCCATGAAACATCTTTGTCGATCCTCGGTGATGCAAACACAGCTTTGCAAAGACTTGTCGAGTTAGGGGATGCTCGCCCTGCTGATAGCTGGTACCTAGCAAATCAAGAAAATAAAGAAAAATGGGTAAATTGGTTGAAATCTTTTGAAGATCGAGAGGAAGAACCGATTCGTCCAGAGGCTGTCTATAAAGAAATCAATCGTATTGCTGAAGACGATGCGATTTTCGTCACAGATGTCGGTAACACGACTATCCATTCTATTCGTTTATTGAATATGAACGGTAAACAAAAACATACGACATCTGGATGGTTCGCAACTATGGGTAATGGTGTGCCAGGAGGAATTGCCGCACAACTAAGCTACCCAGAAAAACAAGTATTTACCTTAAGTGGTGATGGCGGATTTGCTATGGTCATGCAAGATATCATTACACAAGTCAAATATCAGCTTCCAATTATTAATGTTGTCTTTTCGAATGATTCTTTTGGTTTCATCGAAGCAGAACAAGAAGATACGGAACAAAAGAAATTTGGTGTATTTTTAGAAGATGCAGATTTCGGTAAAGTTGGAGAAGCGCTCGGGGCAAATAGCTTTACAGTCACAGAATACTCGCAACTTCGATTTGCCTTTGATGCAGCTGCAAAATCAGATCGTCCTGTAGTAATCGATGTGAAGATCAATAACAAGCGCCCATTGCCAGTAGAAGATCTGCATTTAGATCCAAGAAAATATTCTGAAGAAGAAATCCAAGCATTCAAAGAAAAATATGAAGTCCATGATTTGCCAGTATTGAATGAATTATATGAAAAGAGGTTGTGAAAAAGCTGGTCTGCATCAAGTAATAAGAACAGCCAAACAAAAATAGCTCCTCCTATTTTTCGTTTGGTTGGGCTTATTACCGCAGATGCAAGCTTTTAAACACCGTGTATCAAGAGGTTGTGACAACTGCGCTATACTTCGAGTATTAAGATACAATTTGTGTATATAGCTTCTCACATTTTTGCATAAATTTGTCTCGACACCTAAAAATCACCTCGTGCATATTTGTCCATGATAAAAAAGCCAGCTTCCAATTACAACAGTAAAACTGTAATCGGAAGCCGGCTTTTTTATTTGTTTGATTTTGCTTATCTAAATGCATAGACGATATGTGTGATACCAAATAACATAAAATAGAATCCAACTAAAAAGCTTAATGTCAACGCAGAAGAAATTGGATTAAACAATAAGAAAATACCTAATAAAATTCCTAAAATATTGACGATGATCGTAAACCAATAATATCCTTCACTTACTCCTCTTGCCAAGTCAGCAGTAAATAACGCTAAAACGGAATCAGCAATAAACCATACTGCAAAAACAAAAGGCAATGCTGCGACTCCTGCACCAATATTGAATAAGAAAAAGACGCCAACTAGAATATCAATGATCCCGATTATTAAGGGCATTTTTCCTTTATATCCTGTTAGCTCTTTTAATCTGTTCCGTGCAAACAGTTCAAATATTCCTTTAATAAAAGCAAAAATCGCAAAGACTACTACAATTGCAACTAAATTTCCGACAGGGTCTTGAAATGATAACAATGAGACAAGTACAAATAAAATTCCCAAAATCAATGAGCCCCAGTCGATGGTTCTTTTTTCATCCATTTTCAATCCTTCTTTCATTTCTTTTACAGTTTTATAGTACTCCCTCTTATAAATAACGTCAAAAATTATGCTGTTGCAAACTAATAAATCCTATAGTAGCTATTTTCGCTCCGCTTTTATTTTTATTTTTTTCATTCTGTTTCACGTGAAACACAAAGAATGTTCGATTGCCTTGAATCTTTTACCTTTCCCCTATATAATTCTATAAGACTTGTCAAAACTAATAATGATAAAAGTGAGGAAAAAAATTGATTACTGTAAATGATGTGAGTTTGCACTTTTCAGACCGCAAACTATTTGATGATGTGAATATTAAATTTACCCCCGGAAACTGCTATGGCTTGATTGGTGCAAATGGTGCAGGTAAATCAACGTTCCTTAAAGTGTTATCAGGGGATCTGCAGCCTTCCACAGGTTCCGTTACTATGGGACCAGATGAACGGATGGCCGTATTGAAACAGAACCATTACGACTATGAAGACTATACTGTACTTGAAACAGTCATCATGGGACACAAGCGTCTGTATGAAGTGATGAAAGAAAAAGATGCGATTTACATGAAAGAGGATTTCACTGACGAAGATGGTATTCGAGCAGCTGAATTAGAAGGAGAATTTGCTGAGCTTAATGGATGGGAAGCTGAACCAGAAGCAGCTGTTTTACTGCAAGGTCTGAACATCCCTGAAGAATTGCACCATCAGCAAATGAGTGAATTAACTGGTGGACAAAAGGTAAAAGTGTTATTAGCACAAACACTATTTGGTAAACCTGATGTTCTTTTGCTAGACGAACCAACAAACGGTCTGGATATCCAATCGATCAATTGGCTGGAAGAATTTTTGATCAATTTTGAAAATACTGTGATCGTTGTATCCCATGACCGTCACTTTTTGAACAAAGTATGTACACATATGGCGGATCTGGATTTTGGTAAAATCAAACTTTATGTAGGAAATTATGATTTTTGGTTGGAATCTAGTCAACTAGCGGCTAAACTTCAAGCAAACGCAAATGCCAAAAAAGAAGAACAAATCAAAGAACTCCAAGAATTTATTGCCCGCTTTAGTGCGAATGCATCAAAATCAAAACAAGCAACTTCACGTAAAAAAATGCTTGAAAAAATTACTTTAGACGATATCCAACCTTCTTCTAGACGTTATCCATTCGTTGGATTCAAACCTGAACGTGAGATTGGAAACGACTTATTGCAGGTAGAAAATGTAAGTGTAACGATTGATGGAAAGAAAATTTTAGATGATATATCTTTTAATTTGAGCAAAGAAGACAAGGTCGCTTTCGTCGCAGAAAATGATATAACAACAACAACGCTATTCAAAGTTATCATGGGTGAAATTACGCCAGATACTGGAACAGTACGTTGGGGTGTGACAACAAGTAATTCTTATTTACCAAAGGATACAACGAAAGAATTCGATACTGATCTAACGATTTTAGACTGGTTGCGTCAATATGCAAGTAAAGAAGAAGATGATAACACCTTCTTAAGAAGCTTCTTAGGAAGAATGCTGTTTTCTGGTGAAGAAGTATTGAAACCAGTGAATGTTTTATCTGGTGGAGAGAAAGTCCGTTGCATGCTTTCAAAAATGATGCTTTCGAAAGCTAACGTACTTGTATTAGATGATCCAACGAACCATTTAGACTTAGAATCAATCACAGCATTGAATGACGGCTTGATGGCATTTACTGGCTCAATCTTATTTGCGTCACATGACCATCAATTTATCCAAACATTGGCAAACCGCATCATTGCCGTTTCGGATAAAGGTGTGATCGATCGAGCTGATACGACATATGATGAATTTTTGGAAAATGCAGATATTCAAAAACAATTGAACGAGTTATGGGCATAATGGCCTATTTAGCTTAAAAAATAAAAAAACAGCGACCTCTAAGAGATAGGATGCTCATCTATCTTTTAAGAGTCGCTGTTTTTGTTACAATCAATTTCTGGGCTTTTTTACAGAATGAGTTACTGCTTTTATCGACTGATTCCCATCGAAAAAATTGCGATACAGCCATAGCCTGTGTGGCTGGCAATCGTTGGGCCTAATGGATAAAGTTTCACATCTTTCATCTTTATCTGTTCTTCCAAAAGCCGTTTTGCCTTCTCCGCACTCTCTAGGTCCCCAGCGTAAGCCACATAAACGATTTGATCAAGTGGTGCAACGATTGTTTTTACCGTCTCATTGACGATTGTCTGGATCGACTTGTTTCTTCCTCGAACTTTGTCAACATTCGTCAGCCTTCCTTCTTTATCCACCGTAATAATAGGCTTTACACTCAATAGACTGCCAAGAGTAGCACTTGCTTTGGAAATCCTACCGCCTCGTTCTAGATATTTCAGATCGTCTACTGTTACCCATGAATGGACTTTCAAATAATTACTTTCCAGCCACTCTAGGGTTTCTTCGATGCTTTTACCTTCTTTTTTCAATCTTACAGCTTCCAATACTAAAAGCCCTTCCCCAATACTTGCAGCTTTTGTATCAAAAACATAGATCTCAGGGTCTTCATATTCTTCCTTCAGCAATTCAACCGCTTGAAGCGCACTACTGTAAGAGCCGCTTAATCCACTGGAAAAAGCCACATATAAAACAGGAATCTGTTTTTCCGCATAAGAACGGAAAAATTCTAAATATCGGCCAACATTGATTTGTGATGTCGTAGGCATCGCACCATTTTTCAGCTGATTCATGTAGCGGTCATAATTGAATGTCTTTCCGAGGTCATCTACTAACTCTTGATCATTCAATTGGAGATTCATTGATAAAAAATCAACTTTTTCTTTTGCTAATACATGGTATGGCAGATCACAACAAGAATCTGTTACAATTTGATACACATTTTTCAACCCCTTCTCGTTACATTTTACCCTTATCGTCTATTATAGCAAATCTCTTGCGCTAGACACACTTTAACCGGTTTATTTTCGCAAGTTCTAATCAAAATAAGAGGTTGTGACAGAAGTGGTCAGCTTCAAGAAATAAGAAGGAATTTACGAAAATTGCTTCTCAAATTTTTGTGAAATTTCGGCTTATTTCCGTAGAAGCTACTTCTGGAACACCGTGAATCAGAGGTTGTGAAATCAGCGTTTTGACCTGAGTATTAGCTCAAAAAACGGAAAAAATAGTTCCTCATATTTTGCCGTTTTTTGAGCTAATACCGAGGGTCAGCTGATTGAACACCGTTTACCAAGAGGTTGTGAGCCTGCCGTTTAGCTCCGAGTCACAAGGAACAATTTCAAAAAACAGCTTCTCATGTTTGTTGAATATTGTGACTTGTGACCGAGGAGTTGGCAGGAGAACACCGTTTAGTGGAGAGGTTGTGAAAAAGCTGCTCTGCATCAAGCAGTAAGAACAATCAGATAAAAATAGCACTCCATATTTTTCATCTGATTGGGCTTAGTGCCGTAGATGCAAGCTTTTGAACACCGTTTATTCGAAAAAAGGGACTGTGACACGGTTTTTGTCACAGTCCCTTATTCTGAATAAACAGTGTTCAAGTTATTATTATCGTATAGATAAACACTTCGACTCGCTCTGGTAAGAACGTCCTGATTCAGTCGTCGTTTTTATCCTTAGATTTGCGCCCAGACGCTTTCTAAGATGTTTGTTTGTGTTCTATCAGGTCCGACAGAAAATGTTGAGATACGTACACCAACAAGCTCTGAGATACGACGTACATAGTTACGTGCGTTTTCTGGCAGTTCTGCAAGTGTTTTGCATCCTGTAATGTCTTCTGACCAGCCTGGCAATTCTTCATAGATTGGTTTGCAGCGGTTCAACTCTTTCAAGCTTGCTGGATAGTGGTAGATTAGTTCGCCATCTAATTCATAAGCCGTACAAATTTTTACTGTTTCCAATCCACTTAATACATCGATCGAGTTTAAAGATAGGTTGGTAATACCTGAAACTCGTTTAGAATGGCGCATAACTACAGAATCAAACCAGCCTACACGACGCGGACGACCAGTTGTCGTACCGTATTCTCGTCCTACTTCGCGGATTTGTTCTCCTGTTTCATCAAATAATTCAGTTGGAAATGGTCCATCACCGACACGTGACGTATAGGCTTTGCAGACGCCGACAACTTTATTGATTTTTGAAGGCCCTACACCGCTTCCGATTGTTACCCCACCGGCTACTGGGTTAGAAGAAGTAACAAAAGGATAAGTTCCCTGGTCGATATCCAGCATTACACCTTGTGCTCCTTCAAACAACACGCGTTTGCCTGCATCCAAGGCATCATTCAAGATAACGGAAGTATCTGTGACGTATTGTTTGATTTGTTGTCCGTATTCATAATATTCTTCAAAAATATCGTCAAAATCAAGTGGTTCTGAATCAAACATTTTTACAAATTGACGGTTTTTGTCATCTAGATTCAAACGAAGACGTTCTTCAAAAATTTCTTTATCTAATAAGTCTGCAATACGGATACCTACACGAGCTGCTTTATCCATATAGGCAGGTCCGATTCCTTTAATCGTTGTACCAATCTTGTTTTCGCCCTTAGCATCTTCTTGTAATTGGTCCAATTTGATATGATAAGGCAAGATTACGTGCGCGCGGTCAGAAATACGCAAATTACTTGTTTCTACACCTTTTTCATGTAAATAAGCTAATTCTTTAACCAATGATTTAGGATTGACTACAACGCCGTTTCCGATCACACTGATCTTGTCTTTATAAAAAATCCCAGAAGGAATCAAATGCAGTTTATAAGTCACACCGTTAAACTTAATTGTGTGCCCTGCATTGTCGCCACCTTGGTACCGTGCAATCACTTCAGCATTTTCACTGAGAAAGTCTGTGATTTTTCCTTTCCCTTCATCGCCCCATTGCGTACCTACTACTACTACAGATGACATGTGAACACCTCGTTCTATATTATTTAATCCTGAACCATTGTATCAATAATAGATACATATTTCAAATAAAATCGAATGATTTTTATTTTTATTTTATAAAAACGCTTAAAAAACGAACTTTATCTTTTTAGAGTGGTTATTAAAAAAGAGGTTGTAACAGAAGTGGTCAGCTTCAAGAAATAAGAAGGAATGTACGAAAATTGCTTCTCATATTTTTGTGAAATTCCGACTTACTTTTCGAAGAAGCTACTTTTGGAACACCGTGAATCAAAGGTTGTGAAAAAGCTGTCCTGCATCAAGTAATAAGAACAGCCAAACAAAAATAGCTTCTCATATTTTTCGTTTGATTGGGCGTATTACCGCAGATGCAAGCTTTTGAACACCGTTTAAGAAAGAGGTTGTGAGCCTGCCGTTTAACTCTGAGTCACAAGGAGCAATTTCAAAAAACTGCTTCTCATGTTTGATGATATTGTGACTTGTGACCGAGGAGTTGGCAGGAGAACACCGTTTAAGGAAAAGAGGTCGTAAGATCAGCGTTTTGACCTGAGTATTAGAGAAGCAAACGTCAAAATAGTTCCTCATATTTTGACGTTTGCTGAGCTAATACCAAGGGTCAGCTGATTGAACACCGTTTATTCGGAAAAAGGGACTGTGACAAGACTTTTGTCACAATCCCTTTGGAGATCTGTTTAAATTAAGTACTCTAGTCGTTCCTGCGGTTACTCCTTGCATCTTTTTACGAGAGCTCTCGGGATTGCTCAAGGCTCACAACCTCTTCTTTAAAATTCTTCTCTTGGCGAAAGCGACGAAAACTTATTGTATTCTTTGATAAACAGTAGTTCAACTGTTCCTCGTGCACCGCTTCGGTTCTTCTCGATGATGACTTCGATGACGTTGTCATTTTTTGGCTCGTTTCCATCATCGTCATCTCCGCCTTCTCTTTCATAATAATCATCTCGATACAAGAAGGCTACGATGTCCGCATCTTGTTCAATTGATCCGGATTCACGAATATCACTTAGCACTGGTCGTTTGTCTTGTCGCTGTTCTACTCCACGAGATAACTGTGAAAGAGCAATGACAGGTACTTTCAGCTCTTTCGCCAGTTTTTTCAGTTGGCGAGAGATATCTGATACTTCTTGTTGACGGTTCTCTTTACCGTTACCTTCAATCAACTGCAAATAATCGATCAATATCAAGCCTAGATTGCCTTTTTCTTGAGCTAGTTTCCGACATTTCGCACGGATTTCAGAGATTTTGATCCCTGGTGTATCATCGATAAAAATATTTGCTCGAGAAAGACTCCCCATCGCAACGATCAGATTCGACCATTCTTCTTCCGAAAGCTGACCTGTACGTAAATGGCTGGCCTCAATCGAACCTTCTGCACAAAGCATCCGATTTACAAGAGATTCTGCCCCCATTTCCAAACTAAATATCGCAACAGAACGATCTGTTTTTGTTCCTACATTTTGAGCAATATTCAATGCAAACGCTGTTTTACCTACCGCTGGACGTGCAGCAAGAATGATTAGTTCTTCGGGCTGGAAACCTGCTGTCATTTTATCCAGACCTTGATAGCCAGTTGGTAGACCTGTGATTTCTTCATTGTTTTGAGCTAGTCGATCGATATTTTCAATCGTGGAGTTCAGTACTTCAGCAATAGATAAAAAGCCGCTTCGATTTCTTTTTTCCGAAACCTCCAAGATACTGCGTTCGGCATCATCTAAAATTGTTTGAACTTCTTCTCCTTGCTCGAATCCTTTCGTAACGATTCCTGTTGCTGTCTGGATCAATGTACGCAGCAATGATTTTTCTTCAACGATTTTCGCATAGTAGACGATATTTGCTGCTGTCGGAACTGCTAATGCCAAGTCTGAGAGATAACTTAAACCACCGGCATCTTCTAACAAATTGGCTTGTTCCAGCCGGTCTTTGACAGTAACCACGTCAATCGCTTCATTACGATCATTTAACTCGATCATTGTCTCAAAAATAATTTGATGGCCGCGACGATAAAAGTCTTTTGGCTCTATGTACTCCATGGCATCAATGATCGTTTCTGCGTCAAGAAAAACAGAGCCTAAAACCGCTTGTTCAGC
Source organism: Enterococcus sp. E4-223 (assembly GCF_035727065.1). NCBI lineage: Bacteria > Bacillati > Bacillota > Bacilli > Lactobacillales > Enterococcaceae > Enterococcus > Enterococcus sp. E4-223. Next base: position 222,063 of record NZ_JAPMLH010000005.1, read on the forward strand.
TTCAATATTTTGCGGTGGGATTCGATCCTGCCACACTTCATTCATACGTATCGCTCCTTGTCTTCAATTGCTTCATTTTACAAGAAAATGAGAGAAAAGTCATCATTCGTACCGAAAGTGTAATAAAAAAATAGTTCTCTTTTATTATACTCGTTTTCTTTATGCTATTTTGCTGTTCCCAAAAAAGAAACCGAAATCAATCTGAAATCGATTTGCAGCTTTTGCTTTCATTGCTGCAGCTGTTTTCTCAGATAAATTTCGGTTTGTCTTTTCTCCTTCTGGTTATACTTACCAGCTGAACATCGCTATCAAGATTTGTTATTCTTGTACGACATGAACTTTGATCGTAGCCGTCACCTCATGATGAAGCTTAACAGGTACGTTTGTGTAGCCTAGTGAACGGATCGGATTTTCTAATTCGATTTTTCGTTTATCTAATTTGATTTTGTATTGTTTGTTTAACCCTTCAGCAATTTGTTTTGAAGGGATCGAACCAAACAAACGGCTGTCTTCCCCTGCTTTCGCCTTCAATTCGACTACAGTATCTTCTTTTTCCAAGAATTCTTTTAACTTTTTAGCTTCTTCCAAGATTTCAGCTTCGTGTTTTTCTTGCGCTTTCTTTTGTCCTGCTAACTGACTGATACTGCTTTTCGTTGCTTCTTTTGCCAAGTTATTTTTGATTAGATAATTTTGTGCATAACCTGCTGGAACTTCTTTGATGTCCCCTTTTTTACCTTTTCCTTTTACATCTTGTAAAAAAATTACTTTCATTTGGATTACTCCTTATCATATATTTGATTCATATTTTCTTTGATTGCAGCAAATAGCTTCTGTTTTGTTTCCTCAACTGTCGTATTTTCCAGTTGAGTAGCTGCGTTTGTGAAGTGTCCTCCGCCACCTAAGGATTCCATGATGATTTGGACGTTGATCGTGCCGGTACTTCTGGCACTGATCCCAATCAAGCCGTCTGTCCGCTTTGTAATGACGAAAGCTGCATTGATATTGATCATCGAAAGCAATGTATCTGCTGTTTTTGCTGCTATAACACTATTATACTCTTTTTCGTCTGTCCCTGCCGCCACAACAATATCAGAAGTCACATAGTCGCTTCCAGCAATCAAATTGCTGATCTCCAAGTATGTCGCTAAATCCGAGCTCAATAAATATTGTACTAAGGATGCGTCTGCTCCACAAGACCTTAAATAGCTGGCAACGTCAAAAGTTCGTGCAGTTGTACGGACATTGAAACTATTTGTATCTACAACCATCCCTGCAAGCAATAATGTGGCCTCAAAACGATCTAAGCGATTTGTTTTGCTGCTTTGGTATTGGATCAGCTCAGAAACTAGCTCTGAAGCTGAAGAAGCTGAAGATTCAATATAAGTCAGCAGAGGTTTACTTGGAAACTCTTCCCCACGACGATGGTGATCAATGATCACAATCTTATCAAATTGCTCATATAGGCCCTGAGAGATCGATAGAGAAGGTTTATGGTAATCCACCATCACGAGGAGGTCCTCTTCTTTTTTCAGCTCTATGGCACGTTCTGGAGAGATTAGTTGCATTTCTAATTCAGGATGCTTATGGATTTCTTCAAGACACCGTTCTACATCTGGAATGATCTCGTTCTCATTGATAACGATGTAAGCTTTTTTCTGGTTGAAGCGTGCCAGACAACTGACACCAAAAGCAGAGCCTAAAGCATCCATATCTGGAAACTTGTGCCCCATGATAAACACATCGCCTGTTTCATCAAAAATCCGACGCAAAGCGGTACTCATCGCTCGAGAACGAACACGCGTGCGTTTGACATTCTTAGCAGATTTCCCCCCATAATAAACAGGTTTTGCTCCTTCTTTTACCTCTTTCACGACAACTTGGTCGCCTCCACGGACTAAAGCAACATCTAAATTATTCTGAGCTTCTCCACCGATTTCATCGAGGGTTCTTGAGCCATAAGCAATCCCCATACTAAGGGTGATAGGCGAGCTCTGTTTTTCAGCTTCTGCTCGAAAGCGATCCAGCAAATCAAATTTTTTATCCATCATCTTTTTCAGATCGATCATCTGTGCGACGAAGAAAAACCGTTCTGCGTTGATTCTTTTGAAAAAGACATGGTATTCATTCATCCAGTCAGAAACTAGTGTAGTGACGAAAGAGTTCAAATAAGAAATCTCTTTGTCATCTAATTTATCAATGGCATCTGCATAGTTATCAATAGATAAAATACCAATCACCGGCTGACTGTTCGTCTGATGGAGTTTTAACAACTGGTTTTGGGTAATATCATTAAAATAAACAACACCCTTTACTGTATCCATATCAAACTGAAATGTTTTATCTGCTAGATAGACTTGGTTTTTCTTTTTTTCTTTTGCAGTAAAAAAAGTATCTAGCAATTCTTCCTCTGTTAATCCACTTTGATCTTTGATTTTCAATGCTAATGGATTGAGCCATTCGATTTTTTGGCTTGATGGCTGATAAGCAATCACTCCTACAGGCATGACTTCTGAGACATAAGCTAGATTGGTTTCAGCTACAGTCGAAGCCTGCTGGATTTTTTCACGTTTATTTAAAATAAGCCAACGTTTCATTTTCAACCAATAGCGAACACCCCATAAATTCATCAATAGAATGACCGAAGCGCTAACAAAACGAAATGGTAAAATTAAGACTACCAATACTTCGATTAATATAAACAGGATAAGGAAGAGAGGTTTCGGGGATAAATGATTGTTTTTATTTTCCATAATTTTCCTCCCATATATGACTAATTTGATTTTACCATAACTTTCGTCATTCGAGCGACTAAACGAATAGAGGGTATTTTTACAGAAAAAAAGGAATTGAATAGCTGATCAAAAGGATCAGTCATTCAATTCCTAGGATTTATTAGTCTTCGCTAACGAAAGGTAGCAAGCCCATGATACGAGCGCGTTTGATTGCAACAGTAATTTTACGTTGGTTTTTAGCGCCTGTACCAGTTACACGACGTGGCAAGATTTTACCGCGTTCTGAAATAAATCTTTTTAGTAATTCGATATCTTTATAATCGATATATTCAATATGGTTAGCAGCAATGTAGTCTACTTTACGACGTTTACGTCCGCCTCTTCTTTGTTGTGCCATTCTATTTCCCTCCTATCAAATTCGTTTAGAATGGTAAATCATCGTCTGAAATGTCGATCGTTGAACTTGAGCCGAATGGGTCAGAAGTATCACGGTCGAAATCAGGCATACCGTTGGATGATTGAGATGTTTGATTAGAGTTATTGTTTCCGCCAAATCCGCCAGCTGATTGACCAGAACTTTGGAATCCGCCGCTTTGTTGGCGATTTTCAGATGCAGAACGACTTTCCAGCAATTGGAAGTTGTCAGCTACTACTTCTGTCACGTATACACGTTGTCCTTGCTGATTATCATAAGAACGAGTTTGGATACGTCCAGTAACACCTAAAAGTGTTCCTTTACGAGCATAGTTTGCTAAAGTTTCTGCTGATTTGCGCCAAATCACACAGTTGATAAAATCAGCCTCGCGATTGCCGCTTTGGTTTGTAAAATTACGATTCACAGCCAAAGTAAATGTTGCGACTGCCGTACCACTTGCTGTGTAACGCAAATCTGGATCTTTCGTCAGACGTCCAACTAATACAACATTATTAATCAAAATAGTCATCTCCTCTCATCGTTTTCTATTGTTTCACATGAAACAACAATTAAGCTTCTTCTTTAACAATCATGTGACGAATGATATCGTCGTTGATTTTAGCAAGACGGTCAAATTCATTGACAGCATTTGCTGATGATGGAGAAGATACTTTAACGATGTGATAGATACCTTCACGGTAACCGTTCATTTCATAAGCGAAACGGCGTTTTTCCCAATCTTTTGATTCGATAACTTCTGCTCCGTTATCTTTCAAGATTGCATCGAAACGTTCGATTAAAGCAGTTTTTGCTTCTTCATCAATGTTTGGACGAATAATGTACATGATTTCATATTTCGTGTTTTCCATTGATATTCACCTCCCTGTGGACTTTCGGCTCTTAGGTTCCTAAGAGCAAGGAGAGTTATCTAATTAATTAGACTACTCACAAGCTCTGATTATACACTCTATTTTGGTCAAAAGCAATACAGAATGAACAGTTTCGAATATTTTAAGAGAAATTCAACTAATCAAAAAAGCCAGCAGGAATAACCAGATTTTTTAATCGGTTATTCTTGCTAGCTTACACACTTAGTCTTGATGGTTATTCTTCTGATCCTTGTTCTTCAACTGTTTGTTCTGCAGCTTCTGGTTCGACTGCTGCCATCGTGACAACTTTCGTATCAGCTTCCATCTTCATCAAACGTACGCCTAATGTTGAACGTCCAGTTTGAGAAACAGTCGATACGTTGAAACGGATAATGACACCTTTATCTGTAATCAGCATGATGTCTTCATCTCCAGAAACAGTGGTCAATCCAGCTAGTGGACCATTTTTTTCAGTGATGTTCGCCGTTTTGATCCCTTTACCTCCGCGGCCCTTCACTGGATATTCCGATACTTTTGTCCGTTTTCCGTAACCTTTTTCTGTGATCACTAATACTTCTTGATCTTCCTTCATTAAGGCTGCCCCAACGACATAATCTTCCTCACGCAGGCGTATTCCTCTGACCCCGGAAGCTGTACGTCCCATATCGCGGACTGCTTCTTCTTTGAAAGTGACAGAGTAGCCGTTATGTGTTCCAATAATGATATTAGATTGACCATCTGTCAGTAGCACATTGACGAGCTCATCGTCTTCTTTCAAACCAATTGCGATCAGACCATTACTTCGGATGTTAGCAAAAGCAGTGACAGAAGTACGTTTTACTGTACCTTGACGCGTCGTAAAGAAGAGATAGTGGCCTTCTTCTGCTTCTCCCGTCACCGCAATGATTGCCTGGATGCTTTCACTCGAATCGATACCTAGTAAATTGATAATTGGTATTCCTTTGGCTGTGCGCCCGTATTCTGGAATTTCGTATCCTTTTGCCCGATACACTTTTCCGTTATTCGTAAAGAATAACAATGTATCATGGGTAGAGCAAGAAACCAGATTTTTGACGAAGTCGTCATTGTGGATACCCATTCCTTGGACACCACGTCCACCCCTTCGTTGAGCTCTGAATTCATTATTTGCCAAACGTTTGATGTAACCATTGTTTGTCAATGTAATAACGATTTCTTCTTCTTCGATTAAATCTTCATCTTCCAGACTTAAGACCTCACCGACTAGTAATTCTGTGCGTCGTTTATCACCAAATCGTTGATTTAAGTCTGCTAATTCATTCTTGATGATTTCTGTAACACGTTCTGGTCTTGCCAGAATGTCAGTTAAATCTTCAATCAGTTTTAAGAGTTCTTGGTATTCATTTTCGATTTTTTCCCGTTCCAAACCGGTCAATCGGCGTAAACGCATATCTAAAATAGCTTGAGACTGGCGATCGGATAAATCGAACCGTTCGATCATCGTCGCTTTTGCTTCGTCATCTGATTTAGACCCGCGGATAATCGCAATTATTTCATCGATATGATCCAAAGCAATACGCAAACCTTCTAAAATGTGTGCCCTTGCTTCTGCTTTTTCTTTTTCAAAGACTGTCCGTCTTGTGATGACTTCGCGCTGATGTTCGATATAGTTTTCAAGAATTTGTTTCAAGCTCAAAACTTTCGGCACACCTTTTTCGATCGCCAACATATTGAATCCAAATGAATTTTGCAAGGATGTCAATTTATATAAGTTATTCAAGATAACGGATGCGCTGGCGTCACGACGGATGTCAATGACGATCCGCATACCTTCACGGGAAGATTCGTCCCGCAAATCTGTGATCCCTTCGATACGCTTGTCTCTGTGCAGTTCAGAAATCCGTTCGATCAATTTTGCTTTATTGACCATATAAGGCAATTCTGTCACGATGATCCGTTCTTTACCATTTGGCATCTCAGTAATCTCAACTTTTGCACGTACGGTAATAGAACCCTTACCTGTTTCATACGCTCTTCGGATTCCTGATTTTCCCATAACCAAACCACCTGTTGGAAAATCTGGTCCAGGTAATACTTCCATCAATTCATTGGTCGTCACATCAGGATTATCCATCAGCAAATCGATAGCCGCTACTACCTCAGACAAGTTATGAGGTGGGATATTCGTGGCCATACCTACGGCGATCCCCGTTGTTCCGTTCACTAAAAGATTCGGGAAGCGAGCAGGTAGTACAACTGGTTCTTTTTCTGTATCATCATAGTTGCTTTGGAAATCAACAGTGTTCTTATTGATATCACGCAGCATTTCTGTAGCGATTTTACTCATCCGTGCTTCGGTATAACGCATAGCAGCGGCACCGTCACCGTCAACAGAACCAAAGTTTCCATGGCCATCCACTAGCATATAACGGTAGCTGAATGGCTGTGCCATCCGTACCATTGACTCATAGATCGCACTGTCTCCATGAGGATGGTATTTACCCATGACATCTCCGACGATTCTGGCAGATTTTTTATGGGCTTTATCCGGTGTTACACCTAATTCGTTCATGCCGTATAAAATACGGCGATGAACGGGTTTCAGACCATCTCTGACATCAGGAAGTGCACGTGCGACAATAACACTCATCGCATAATCGATGAAGGAGTCTTTCATTTCGCTGGTTAGATTGACATCATGGATGTTTTCTCTGATTTCTTCACTCATTCTTTTTCCTCCTTCATGATTAAATATCTAAGTTCTTCACATAGTGTGCATTTTCCTCGATGAATGCACGACGGGGTTCTACTCGATCCCCCATCAACATTTCAAATATCTGATCTGCTGCAATAGCATCGTCCACACTGACGCGGGCCATCATCCGATTGCTTGGGTCCATAGTTGTTTCCCATAGTTGATGATCATCCATTTCTCCAAGTCCTTTATAACGCTGAACGCTTGGTTTTGGTGAGGCAGGAAGTGAAGCAACGACTTGTTTCAACTCTTCTTCTGCATTTTTTCCTGGTTGTACATACGTAATATTCTTCCCTTGTTTTACCCCGTATAAAGGTGGCTGAGCAATATAGACGTATCCAGCTTCAACAATAGGACGCATGTAACGATAAAAAAGAGTCAGCAGCAATGTACGGATATGCGCGCCGTCGACATCGGCATCAGTCATGATAACTAATTTGTGGTAGCGAGCTTTCGATACATCAAAATCTTCTCCAAACCCTGTACCCATAGCAGTAAATAAAGACCGGATCTCTTCATTTGCCAAGATCTTGTCCATGCTTGCTTTTTCAACATTCAAGATTTTCCCACGAATAGGCAAGATGGCTTGAAACTCTCGATTACGACCTTGCTTAGCTGATCCGCCGGCCGAATCTCCTTCGACGATGAACAATTCGCATTTTTCAGGATCGTTGCTAGAGCAGTCCGCTAATTTTCCTGGCAGATTACTAATCTCTAAAGCACCTTTACGTCTCGTTACTTCACGCGCACGTTTCGCTGCTAGACGAGCTCTGGAAGCTAGTAATCCTTTTTCAACAATTTGACGGCCCACACTTGGGTTTTCCAGCAAGAATTTCATGAAATGTTCGCTAAATAACCGATCAGTGACTGTCCGTACTTCGGAATTGCCCAATTTTGTTTTTGTTTGTCCTTCGAATTGAGGGTCAGGATGCTTGATAGAAATAACAGCTGTCAATCCTTCTCGCACGTCTTCACCGGTCAAGTTGTCGTCATTTTCTTTCATCAGCTTTTGTTTTCGGGCATAATCATTTATCACACGAGTTAAAGCAGTCTTGAATCCTGATTCATGTGTTCCGCCTTCATACGTATGGATATTGTTGGCAAAACTCATGATATTGGAATGGTAGCCGTCTGTATATTGCATAGAGACTTCAACTGCGATATCTTGCTGTTCACCTTCCAAATATACAGGTTCTGGAAAAATCACGGTTTTGTTTGCATTCAAGTATTCGACATAACTTTTGATCCCGCCGTCATAATGGTATTCATTGATGACTGGTTCTTCTTCTCGTTTGTCTTCAATCGATATACGCATCCCGCGGTTCAAGAAAGCAAGTTCACGGATCCGGGTAGCCAATTTTGAAAAATCAAACTCAGTTGTCTCTGTAAAAATTTCAGGGTCTGGCGTAAAGTGAACCGTTGTTCCATGGCGATCCGTTTGTTCGATAATCTTTAAGTCGTCCACTACAGCTCCACGACGATATTCTTGATAGTACACATTTCCTTCTTTGTATACTTTGACATCAAGCTGTGTAGAAAGCGCGTTTACAACAGAAGATCCTACTCCGTGAAGTCCACCAGAAACTTTGTACCCACCACCGCCGAATTTTCCTCCAGCATGTAAAACAGTAAAGACCGTTTCAACTGCAGGACGTCCAGTTTTTGCCTGGATATCTACAGGTATCCCCCGACCGTCGTCAATAACGGTGATACTGTTGTCTTTTTCAATAATCACATGGATTTTCGTTGCAAAACCTGCTAATACTTCATCGATCGAATTATCGACAATTTCCCAAACAAGGTGATGCAGACCCTCAGAACTAGTCGAACCGATATACATGCCAGGTCGTTTACGAACGGCTTCAAGTCCTTCAAGTACTTGAATCTGACTGGCATCATACTCTTTAGCGCGTTCTACTAAACTTCTTTCTTCTGTCATTCAGTTTCTTCTCCTTTTAGTTTCCCTTGTTGAACATAAAAAATCTCAGGTTCAACAGTCATTTTATTTTTTACATGGTCAAGTGTCGTTGTTGTTAAGAACGTTTGAACTTTTCCTTCGATTGTTTCTAGCAGATGGAGTTGACGATTATCATCCAGCTCGCTCATCACATCATCTAACAAAAGGATTGGATATTCCCCTGTCTCTTCTTTAATCAAATCGATTTCTGCTAATTTGACACTTAGTGCAGTTGTTCTTTGCTGTCCTTGCGATCCATAAGTCTGCACATTTTTCTGATTAATAAAAAAGGAAAGATCGTCACGATGAGGACCAACTGTCGTTGTTCCCCGAAAAAGGTCTTTCTTTTTATTTTGGTTCAAAAGTGCGAGAAATTGTTCTTGGATTTGCTCTTGCGTATGTGTTTCTAAAGAATCGACTGCGGTGAGATACTCGATTTCCAGCTGCTCTTTTTGATGGGTGATTTGCTGATGCAAAGAATTAGCCCAAAACTCCAATCGCTTGACGAACTGTGCTCTTGCTTTCAATACTTTGCTGCCAAACGCTGCTAGTTGTTCGGACAAAATATCCAAATAAAGCAAATCAGTTTGTTTTTTTTCATTCAATTGCTTTAAATACTGGTTTCTTTGTTTCAAAATTGCTTGGTATTGGACAAGATCATAAAGATAGATTGGATTGATCTGGCCTAATTCCATATCTAAAAACTTCCGCCTGATCTGCGGGCTGCCTTTTACTAAAGAAAGATCTTCTGGTGCAAATAAAATGACATTCATTTGTCCCACGTAAGTACTTAACTTTTTCTGTTCGATATGGTTGATCTTGGTTTTTCGGCCTTTTTTAGATAATAAGATTTCTAATGGAAGAGTGGATGAACCTTTTGTGATCTCTCCTTGAATCATCGCCTGATCGTCAGTCCAGCCAATCAATTCCTGCTCACTACTTGTCCGATGACTTCGCGTCATAGCTAATACGTAGATACTTTCTAAAAGATTCGTTTTTCCTTGCGCATTTTCTCCTAAAAAGATGACGAGGTTCTTGGAAAATTCGATGTTCAGCTCTTCGTAATTTCGATAATTTTTTAAATACAGCTTATTCAGCCTCATTATCGTCGTTTCCTTTTTTTACCATAAAAAAAGTTCCTACTTCTGGAACTTCAACCATCATGCCGGGATAAAGTTTGCGTCCACGACGATTTTCTGGTTCGCCATCGACTAACACAGTGTTTTCTGCCAAATACCATTTTGCTTGTCCGCCACTACCGATAACTGTGACTTCTTTCAACATTTGGCCCAACGTCATGAATTCCGTATTTAGAATGACTTGTTGTTTCAATGCCCATCCCTCATTTTCATTATTAAAAGTATACTCTATTATACCTTTTTTTTCGCAATAAAACAAATTTATCCATATATTTTTCCATATAAGACGATTTAATCTAAAAAAGGTGATTTAAACAAAAATAAACAGAAAGCCTTAAAAGAGATTTTAGGGCCTTCTGTTTAAAATTTTATTTTTTCTATTTCTTTTCAATTAAATTTTCAAGAACATTGAAAATCATTGTTAATTTGTACGTACAGGAGTAATCAGCTGAATAAATTGAACGCCATCTTCCGTTGGTTCCAATGTAAATGGACGAATAGCAGAGATAAATTTCACTTTGATGCTCATATCTCCAAATGCACGCAACGCTGCTTTCATATAATCCGGATTGAAAGAAATATCTAATGGATCGCCACTGCTTGCTGTATAACTCAAGCTTTCTTCTACTTTCCCGATTTCTGGCGAATTTCCGTATAAAACAACCGCATCTGGACGAATAGATAAACGAACGATGTTGTTACGGCCTTCATGAGAAAGTAAAGAAGCCCGTTCGATCGCCGCTAAAAAGCTAGGAACAGAAAATTCAACCTCTGTATTAAAACTTGAAGGAATCAAACGATTGGTATCAGGATAGTTTCCTTCTAGCAAACGGGAATAGAAATACATCGTTTCTGTTTTGAACAACACTTGGTTTTCCATAATGCTGATTTCGACGATCTCTTCTTCATTTGTTAATGAGCGAGATAATTCGATCAAACTTTTTCCAGGAATAACAATATCAAAATGATCAGCCGCTTGTTCTACTGGAATCACGCGTTGACTTAGACGGTGAGAATCAGTAGCTACAGCCAATAAAGAATTATCAGATAAAATGAAATGCACACCTGTCAAGATTGGACGACTCTCATGTTGTGAGACAGCAAAAACTGTTTCGTTGATTAGTTTAGTCAATACGTGTACAGGTAATTTCATCTGGTTATGGCTTTCGACAACAGGAAGATGAGGATAGTTATCTGCATCTAATCCATTTACGATAAAATTCGCTTTTCCAGAAGTAATCGCTACTTGTTTATTTTCTAAAACTTCTAAAGTAAATGTTTCTTCAGGAAGTCTCCGAATGATTTCGCTAAAGAAACGTGCTTGTAAAACAATGGAACCAGTAGATTCGATTTGCATATTTGCTTTTTCGTTTTCAACAGACAAAAAAGTTTCAATTGATATATCAGCGTTGCTCCCCGTCAAAGTCAAACCTTCTTGTGTCAGTGTGATTTTTACACCTGTCAAAATAGGGATCGTGGTTTTGCTTGAAATAGCTCGTTGAACAGTTTGCAATTCCTGCATAAAGCTAGCTCGGTTTAAAGTAACTTTCATGATGTATCTCCTTTGAATGTTTGTTTATTTATTATTAGTTAAAAAGAATAATAAAAGTAATAGGGCATGTTGATTCTGTGGAAAACTCAAAAAACGTAAGAGAGAAACGAAAAAACAGCTGTGGAAAAAGTGTGTATAACTTTTGAACGTTTTTTTCTTTTATCCACATGCTATTTTCAGTTGATAGAATCGACAAATTAATTTAGTAAAAAGTTTTTGATTTCTGATACTTCATTTTGCATACTGACACTAGAATCCATCAGCTGCTGGATTTTTTCATGAGCATGGATAACCGTTGTATGATCCTTGCCACCGAATTCAGCTCCGATTTTCGGTAAAGAATTATCTGTGAGCTCACGTGCCAAATACATAGCGATTTGTCTAGGAACAACAATAGATTTGACGCGTTTCTTTCCTTTGAGATCTTTCAATTGGATGTGATAATACTTTGCCACTTCTTCTTGGATCTGCAGGATTGACAATTGAGGATGTCCTTTTCCTGATTTTAACGTTTTCAGTGCGTCTGCAGCTAGACTAGTCGAAATATCTTCACTATTCATCGCAGCAAAAGCTTGCACTCGAACAAGCGCACCTTCTAATTCACGAATGTTAGAATCAATTTGTCCTGCGATGTAGCTTAGTGTGTCATCTGGGATCTCTAGACGTTCAGCCGCCGCTTTTTTACGTAAAATCGCTGTTCTTGTTTCAAGATCCGGCGGTGTAATATCAACAGACAGCCCCCATGCAAAGCGAGAAACAAGGCGTTCTTGCAGTTTCGGAATCTCGTTTGGCAACCGATCACTGGTTAGTACGATTTGTTTCCCTTCATTGTACAAGGCATTGAAAGTATGGAAAAACTCTTCTTGCGTAGCTTCTTTTTCTGCAAAAAATTGAATGTCATCCACTAGCAGTAAATCAACATTTCGATATTCTTGACGGAACTCTTCTGCTGTTTTGTTTTGGATCGAATTGATGAAATCATTAGCAAAAGTTTCACTGCTTACATATTTTACTTTGGCATTAGGCTGACTTTGCAGCATTTGATGACCAATTGCATGCATCAAGTGAGTCTTACCAAGTCCCACGCCTCCATAAAAGAAGAGCGGGTTATAAATAGAACCTGGATCTTCTGCTACAACGAGCGCTGCTGCATGAGCCATCTGGTTTCCTTTACCAATGACAAACGTATCAAAGGTATATTTAGGGTTCAGCATGGCTTTTTTTAGCGGACTAGGTGCCACAACTTTTGGATTTTTTTCTTCTATAACTTCTTCTTGCTCTGCTTCTTCGCCAGTAATAAAGCGAGGGATAATCTCATTTCCTGATAACATATAACCGACTTCAACGATTTTTGTCGCCAGGTTTTTTTCCCAATATTCTTTATGAATCTTGCTAGGAACCTCAACAACGAGCTGGTTTTGATCAAGGGTTCGAGGGTTCGCTGTTTCGATCCATGTATTATAGCTAGCAGGCGATAAATCCTTTTGGTATGTTGCTTTTAATTCATTCCATAAAGCATCGAGGGATACCATATAAGGCCTCCTCCTTCATTAAAAAGTGAATAACTAGTACTAATTTAGCATTTTTTTCAATAGTTTTCCACAGAAACCGAAGAAAAAAATTTTTTAATTACAATTATCCACACAATCGACAAAAAGAAAAAAGAGAAAAACACAGTTGTCAAAAAAAGTTTTCCACACCACTAATGCACAGGTGGAAAACTCGTAAAAACCAATAGATTTCCTCTTGCGTCTGTGGATAAAAAATACAGATATACCAATAGTTAGGAGACGGAATACACAGGAAATCGCCTGATTGTGGATTACTTTTTTTACACGTGTGTTTTCTGTGTAAAACCAGCCATTTATTATCTGTGGATAATCCCTGTGCATAACTTTTTCCACATAGGATTCCCATAGAAAAAAATAATCTTGTGGATAAGTTTTAACAATCGATCTTCTATTTTATATTGACAAAATCACTACTTTGTCGTTATACTATCAAAGTATGTCTGTGTTTATAAAATAGATAAGAACATTTTGGAGGTGGAATATATGAAAAGAACATACCAACCAAATAAACGTAAACGTCAAAAAGTTCACGGATTCCGTAAACGTATGAGTACTAAAAATGGACGTCGTGTGTTAGCTAGCCGTCGTCGCAAAGGAAGAAAAGTTCTTTCAGCTTAGGCCACTGGGGTTTCAGTGGTTTTTTTTATACTCTTTTTTAGGGAAATGATGAAAGGACAATCGTAATTATGGTATGATTATGAGCGTAAGTGAGAGATAGAAAAGGAAAGAAAACTAATGAGAAAAGCGTATCGAGTAAAAAAAGAACGAGAGTTTCAAGCCGTGTTCCATACGGGAGATTCTTTTGCTAACCGCAAATTCGTCGTTTACCGTTTGGAAAAACCGGGACAGCCTCATTTTCGAGTTGGTTTATCTGTAGGAAAAAAGGTCGGCAACGCGGTAAACCGCAATGAAGTCAAACGAAAAATCCGAGCAGCAGTTTATTCTATAAAAGAAGAGATTGATCCGGAGTTGGATTTTATTGTGATTGCTAGACCAAGTGTGAAGGGGTTGACTTATGATGAGGTTCGCTCCAATTTAGTCCACGTCTTAAAACTTGCAAAAATAATCGACAGAGAGGAAAAGAGTAAGTGAAGAAATACAAACGTTTACTTTTGATGGCCGGTATCGTTAGTTTGGTCATCGTCTTATCCGGTTGCGGAACTGGGGAAGTCAGCGCACAGAGTACAGGAATTTGGGATCGTTATATTGTTTATTACTTTGCTGAGGCGATCAAGGCGTTGTCATTTGGTAATGCAGGGATAGGGATCATTTTATTTACATTGATCATCCGCGTGATCCTATTGCCGTTGATGCATTTCCAAACAAAGAGCATGCGTAAAACGCAAGAATTACAACCGAAATTAAAAGCACTGCAGCAACAATATAGTTCAAGAGATCCGGAAACACAAAGTAAGTTAAGAGAAAAGCAGCAGCGTTTATATGCAGAAAATGGCGTCAATCCATATGCTGGTTGTCTTCCTTTATTAGTACAAATGCCAATCTTGATGGCGTTATGGCAATCTATTTCACGTGTACCAGAGTTGAAACAAGGGCATTTCTTATGGTTGAACTTAGGGAACGCGGATCCAACATTTATTTTGCCGATTCTAGCAGCAATCTTTACTTTTGCAAGTACGTATCTATCTAGCATGAGTCAGATTGAATCCAATGCATCGATGAAGATCATGAATTTCGTGATGCCTGTAATGATTTTAGTGATGGGTGTCAATTTAGCCAGCGGTCTTTCATTATACTGGGTAGTTTCCAATGCCTTCCAAGTTGTACAAACGCTGCTGATCAACAACCCTTTCAAAATTCGAAAAGAGCGTGAAGAAGAAGCACGGAGAATCCGCGAAAGAGAACGTGCTCTTAAGAAAGCAATGAATCCTAAGAAAAAACGGAAATAATAGGGGAGGTAATGCTAATGCCGATTTATGAAGCTGCAACAATAGACGAAGCTGTCCAACTGGGTCTGGCTGATTTGGGTTTGGCCAAAGACCAAGTCGAAATCGAAATACTGGAAGAAGGAAAAAAAGGTTTCCTAGGAATGGGTCGAAAGAATGCACGGCTTTCGATCCAGCCAAGTATCAGCGAAAAAGTTTCTGAAACAGTAGAACAGACTGTAGAAGAAATTTTGGAAGAAGAACCAACAGCTGAGATCGAGGTAGTCAACGAAACGATTCTTGAAGAAAAAACAGAAGAAGTAAGTGAGCTAGGTGATGAAGCAGCTTTAACGGAATTGGCAGTTTATCTTACTGAAATTTCAAAACAGCTTGATGCTCCAGCTCTTGTCAAAATGGAAAGAGAATCAAATAATATGGTTGTTTTCCATTTAGAAACACAAAAGCAAGGCATACTGATTGGGAAACATGGAAAAACACTGAATGCATTGCAATATCTGGCACAAGTCTTCATCCATCGTTTAGCAAGAAATAAGCTGTCTGTAGTAGTCAATGTAGGCAATTACCGTGAAAAGCGCCAAGAGATCATTCAGCGTTTAGCTGATCGCACGGCTGAAAAAGTAAAACGGACAGGGCAGCCTGTTTTCTTAGAACCAATGCCTGCATTTGAACGTAAACAAATCCATGCTGCATTAAGCAAAGATGAACATGTAAAAACACATTCGGAAGGTGAGGAACCTTATCGTTATTTAGTAGTAGAACCTGCTAAAAAATATTATTGATTCCATTACTTTTTGAATAAATCACGTTGACAAAGTTTTTCAAACCAAGTATATTTTACTAGAAATCATTCTTATCAGAGTATACGATGAAGTAGTCACTAACTTTGATAGAAAAAAGCGGATCGAAACTGTCTTCAGTTTTGATCCGCTTTTTTTGTCTGTTTCATTTAACCAATCGTTGTTTGGATAAATTGGATCACTGTTCCATAAGCAAAAAGTTCCAGAAAATACTTTCCGTCGCGTTTTTTTTGCTGATACTCAAAATGACAGTTGATTACTGCATTCGCACCATATTCAAGTACCTTCGTCTTTAATTTCCTCTTCGTTGTTAAGAAAAGGTCATCTTTGGGAAAAGATGGGTCAAACAAATCAGCTTCTAAGCATTCCACAACAAAAACGATATCGCGGACGATATATTTCTGGTTGATATTCCCTGTAGATAAAACGACATCGTTGATCCGAGGGTCACTTTCTTCTTCCAATGCAGCAGATCTGAACGGGCTCACATATTTTCTCCTTTCAAAAGTGTATAGTTTAGATAGCGCTACCATTTAGTGTACCGTTTTTTTTAAGAAAGATAAAGCCTTGTTTATACAGTATCTTCTCTTCGAATAAACCAAAGAACGCAAAGAGACATCCAACGACAATTAAATATAAGGTAATGGAAGCAGAACAGGCTCAACTTCATCTAATTGTTTTAAACACTTGATTCCTTATAGCAAGTGTGATAATCTATGACCAGAATTTAATCAAGAACAAGCAGTCAAAGTGCGAAGTTCACCGTTTATTGTACATAAAGGGTGGAGTGGGCACTTTTTTTGTGCGCAAAATGAAAAAGGAAGTGAAAAAATGGCTGAAATTACTTTAGAATTTGATACGATTGCGGCAATTTCTACCCCACCTGGAGAAGGTGCAATCAGTATCGTTCGTTTAAGTGGCGATCAAGCTGTGCAACTAGCAGATAAAGTTTATCAATCTGGAAACAAACGATTATCAGAAGTACCAAGTCATACGATCCATTATGGACATATCGTTGATCCCAAGAGCAATCAGCTTGTCGATGAAGTCATGGTCTCCGTGATGAGAGCACCAAAGACATTTACGCGGGAAGATGTAGTAGAAATCAATTGTCACGGTGGGATCGTTGTAGTCAATCAAATTTTGCAGCTATTGTTAAGAGAAGGTGCAAGATTAGCTGAGCCAGGCGAATTCACAAAACGAGCATTCTTGAATGGTCGTGTTGACCTTTCACAGGCAGAAGCTGTGATGGATTTGATTCGGGCAAAAACAGACAAAGCAATGGGACTAGCTCTTAATCAGTTAGACGGCAATCTGTCTGCTTTGATCCGCTCATTGAGACAAGAGATTTTAGAGACATTAGCACAAGTAGAAGTAAATATTGATTATCCAGAATATGATGATGTCGAAGAATTGACTACGAAGTTATTGCTTGAAAAAGCGCAGATGATCCAACAAAGAATCCAAGCGCTACTTGCTACATCCAAGCAAGGGAAGGTTCTGCGGGAAGGGTTAAGTACGGCAATCATCGGCCGGCCAAATGTCGGCAAATCAAGTTTGTTAAACCATTTGTTAAGAGAAGAAAAAGCAATCGTTACGGATATTGCAGGAACGACTCGAGATGTAATCGAAGAGTATGTCAATGTTCGGGGGGTACCGCTCAAGCTAATCGATACAGCTGGAATTCGGGAAACAGAAGATGTGGTGGAACGGATCGGGGTCGAAAGAAGCCGAAAAGCATTAGCAGAAGCAGACTTGATCTTACTTGTTCTAAACCAAAGCGAACCACTGACAGCAGAAGATGAACAATTATTGGAAGCGACAAGTGGATTGAAACGGATCATTCTTCTAAATAAAACAGATTTGCCAGCACAGCTGGAACAAGAAAAATTGAAGAAATTGATCGAAAATGAACCAGTTTTTTCAATTTCCGTAGCTAAAAACGACGGACTAGATCGTTTGGAATCAGCTATTTCTGATTTATTCTTCAGCGGAGAAACAGGAGAAAGAGACGCTACTTATGTTTCTAATACCCGCCATATCGCGTTGTTAGAAAAAGCTTCCCTCTCACTTGAAGAAGTCATTGCAGGTATTGATGCAGGAATGCCTGTGGATCTCGTTCAAATAGATATGACGCGTTGCTGGGACTATCTAGGAGAAGTTGTCGGCGACAGTGTACAAGATGAGCTAATCACTCAATTATTCAGTCAATTTTGTTTAGGAAAATAAAAGGAGGAACAAACGATTGGAACATTATGAAGCAGATGCGTATGACGTGATCGTTGTTGGCGCAGGACACGCCGGTTCAGAAGCTGCACTTGCTGCTGCACGTATGGGATCAAAAACATTATTACTGACAATAAATTTGGACATGGTAGCATTCATGCCATGTAATCCTTCTGTAGGCGGACCAGCTAAAGGCGTTGTCGTTCGAGAAATCGATGCGTTAGGCGGAGAAATGGGTAAGAATATCGATAAAACCTATATCCAAATGCGTATGTTGAACACAGGAAAAGGCCCAGCTGTCCGAGCATTGCGAGCACAAGCAGACAAACATGCTTATTCAACAGAAATGAAACATACGATCGAAAAAGAACCAAATTTGACGCTAAGACAAGGAATCGTCGAAGAACTGATCGTCGAAGATGGTGTTTGTCATGGAGTAGTGACGTCCACAGGAGCGAGCTACCGGGCCAAAGCAGTTGTTATTACAGCCGGAACAGCACTTCGCGGAGAAATCATTATCGGTGAATTGAAATATTCATCAGGTCCGAATAACTCTCAACCTTCTATTGGACTAGCGAATCATCTAAAAGAACTTGGCTTTGCTATCGAACGGTTCAAAACAGGAACACCGCCTCGAGTAAAATCAAGTACGATCGACTATTCTGTTACAGAAGAGCAGCCTGGTGACAAAGAGCCAAATCATTTTAGCTTCAGCACACCAGATAGTGCCTATAAACTAGATCAGGAATCTTGCTGGCTGACCTATACAGGTGAGACGACTCACCAAATTATTCGAGACAACTTACATCGTGCCCCAATGTTTACAGGGATCGTTGAAGGGGTAGGCGCTCGCTATTGTCCATCCATCGAAGATAAGATCGTGCGTTTTGCAGACAAACCACGTCATCAATTATTTTTGGAACCAGAAGGCTTAAATACGGAAGAGGTCTATGTTCAAGGTTTATCCACTTCTTTACCAGAGGATGTTCAAGTCAACATGCTTCATTCTATTGCTGGATTAGAAAAAGTAGAAATGATGCGTACAGGATATGCTATCGAATATGACGTAGTAGAGCCACACCAGCTCCGTCCGACATTAGAAACTAAAGTCGTTGAAAATCTTTATACAGCTGGACAAACAAATGGTACAAGCGGTTATGAAGAAGCGGCTGGACAAGGGCTGATTGCCGGTATCAATGCAGCTTTGAAAGTTCAGGGAAAAGAACCTTTAGTGATCAAACGAAGTGACGGTTACATCGGTGTCATGATCGATGATTTGGTAACAAAAGGAACGAACGAACCTTACCGTTTGCTGACTTCACGTGCTGAATACCGTCTGCTTTTACGTCATGATAATGCAGATTTGCGATTAACAGAAATGGGTCACCGTGTAGGCTTAGTAAAAGAAGATCAATACAAGAATTATTTGAAGAAAAAAGAAGCAGTTGAACAAGAAATCAAACGTTTGATGAATGTACGAATCAAACCAACAGAAGAAGTCCAAGACTTTTTAGCAACGATTAATGCGGCACCATTAAAAGATGGTGTACTAGCAAGCGACTTTTTAAGACGTCCTGAGATTACTTATGCAGATCTTCTACGGTTTATTCCAGAAAATGAAGAATTGACACGAAAAGAAATCGAACAAGTAGAAATCCAAATCAAATATGAAGGCTACATCAAAAAAGCCATGGAAAAAGTAGAAAAATTAAAACGCATGGAAGCGAAAAAGATTCCAGAAAACATCGACTACGCAGCAATCAACGGATTAGCAACAGAAGCAAAACAAAAATTGCAGAAAATCCAACCAGAAACAATTGCCCAAGCTAGCCGAATCAGTGGCGTAAACCCTGCAGACCTAAGTATCTTAATGGTCTATATCGAACAAGGGAAGATTGCGAAAGTCAGTGAACCAGCGTAATACGTAATAATAAATAGAAGAGAGAACTAGTTTTTGCAGAAATTGCTCAAAGCTAGTTCTCTCTTCTGTGTATATTTTATGAGTCATACTAGAAAGAAAAAGTCTATCGGCTTTTCTTACTTTTCAAATTTTTAAGAATCCATATGGAAGGATTGCATGTCTAGAGATTTTGCGTTAAAGTAGGGAGAGAATCTGTGAAACAATTGCTGTTTCACAATGAAAGGAATATTTATGATACCAGAAGAATTTCGCCAATCCTTGGCAGAAAAAGGGATAGAGCTTACCGATCATCAAATGAATCAATTCGCTATTTATTATCGGACATTAGTCGAATGGAACGAAAAGATGAACCTTACAGCTATTACGGATGAAAAAGACGTATATCTGAAGCATTTTTACGATTCACTTACATTAGCATTTGAAGTAGACTTTACGCAGCCTTTATCTTTATGCGATGTCGGTTCGGGGGCAGGGTTTCCTAGCATACCTTTAAAAATTGCCTTTCCAGAACTGCAGATAACGATCGTTGATTCTCTGAATAAACGAATAACCTTCTTATCTGAGTTAACCCGATTATTAGGAATCGATGCTTCCTTATATCATGACCGGGCAGAAACATTTGGGCAAAATCCTCACTTTCGTGCATCATTTGACCTTGTCACTGCTCGTGCGGTTGCTCGTTTGAATGTGTTAGCGGAATTGTGTTTGCCCTTGGCTAAACAAGAAGGCTATTTTTATGCATTGAAAGCAGCAAAAAGTGAAGAGGAATTGACAGAAGCAAAACAAGCGATTGGTTTATTAGGTGGTAAATTCCTCAAAGAAGAGGCGGTTACCTTGCCGAATGTCTCTGACCAACGGCATATCATCGTTATTCAAAAAAAGAAACCAACCCCAAAGAAATACCCAAGAAAGCCCGGACTGCCTAATAAGCAGCCAATCAAATAGGAGGAGAAGAGATGGCACAAATAATATCTGTTGCGAACCAAAAAGGTGGCGTCGGCAAAACAACGACGACGGTGAATCTAGGTGCTTGTCTTGCTAGCCTTGGCAAAAAAGTATTGCTAGTGGATATGGATGCACAAGGAAATGCTACCAGTGGTGTCGGGATCAGAAAACCTGATGTGACAAGAGACATCTATGATGTTCTAGTCAATGAATTGCCAATTGATGAGGCAACTTTGATCACTGAACACGAAAATTTGAGTATTGTGCCTGCGACTCTCCAATTAGCAGGAGCAGAGATCGAATTGACGTCAATGATGGCAAGAGAATCAAGATTAAAAGGATCTTTAGCAGAAGTAAGCAGTCAGTATGATTATATTTTGATCGATTGCCCGCCTTCTCTTGGCCATCTGACAATCAATTCATTTACAGCAAGTGATTCGATTTTGATACCTGTTCAGTGTGAGTATTACGCATTGGAAGGATTAAGCCAATTACTGAATACGGTTCGTTTAGTTCAAAAACACTTTAATCCAGAATTAGAGATCGAGGGAGTCTTACTGACAATGTATGATGCACGAACAAATCTGGGAAATGAAGTCGTAGAAGAAGTACGTAAATACTTCCGCGAAAAAGTTTACGAAACGATCATTCCAAGAAATATT
This sequence comes from Enterococcus sp. E4-223, assembly GCF_035727065.1. Taxonomy (NCBI): domain Bacteria; kingdom Bacillati; phylum Bacillota; class Bacilli; order Lactobacillales; family Enterococcaceae; genus Enterococcus; species Enterococcus sp. E4-223. The sequence continues at coordinate 243,487 of NZ_JAPMLH010000005.1, forward strand.
CGTTTATCAGAAGCACCTAGTCATGGAAAACCGATCATCGACTACGATCCACGTTCTCGAGGAGCTGAAGTCTACCAAGCATTGGCAAAGGAAGTGGTAAGTCGTGAAGAAAAGTAAAGGATTAGGCCGAGGAATCGATGCACTGTTTCAAGATTTAGAAAACTTAGAGACGGTGGATGTAAAAGATGATACCGTTGTCCAGCTACCATTGAATGAGCTGCGACCAAATCCGTATCAGCCCCGTAAAACATTTGAAGAAGTATCTTTGCAGGAACTAGCTAATTCTATTGAACAATCAGGTGTCTTTCAACCCATCATCGTACGCCGTTCCGCAGTAAAAGGATATGAGATTATTGCAGGGGAGCGACGTTTTCGAGCGTCCAAACTAGCTGAAAAAGAAACGATCCCTGCTATCGTTAGAGACTTTGACGAAGAAGCGATGATGCAAGTAGCAGTGCTGGAAAACTTGCAGCGAGAAGATCTGAATCCGTTAGAAGAAGCAGAAGCATATGAGATGCTGATGAAAAACCTGAAACTAACACAAGCAGAAGTAGCTAGTCGTTTAGGAAAGAGCAGACCTTATATCGCCAATTATTTGCGCTTGCTTTCTTTACCGGATCTTGTCAAGGAAATGGTACAAGATCAGCGTTTATCTATGGGACAAGCCCGTACGCTGTTAGGTTTAAAAAATAAAACATTGATTTTGAAATTAGCCAATCGTGCAGTAACTGAAAATTTAACTGTCCGCCAACTGGAACAGCTTGTTTCTGAGTTAAATCAAAATGATGGAAAAGAAAAGAAAAAAATCCCAAGGCTAGCAAAGGAAAAACCATATTATATCCGAGAAAGCGAAGATCGTTTGATGGATAAATTTGGTACAAGTGTAGCTATTCAAGAAAAAGATGGGAAGGGAAAAATCGAGATCGAATACCTTTCTCAAAAAGATTTGACAAGGATTCTTGATATATTGGATATTCAATTTGATGAAGAATAAACAAAAAGGAGGCTATTTTTATGTACGACTTGCACGATATCGTTGAAATGAAAAAACCTCACGCTTGTCAGACGAATCGCTGGGAAGTCATTCGAATGGGCGCAGATATCAAAATCAGATGTATGAATTGCGGACATATCGTCATGATGACCCGTCGAGATTTTGAAAAGAAATTAAAAAAAGTAATTGAAAAAAATGCAGAGAAAGAGTGAATAAATTTATGGCATTGACTGCTGGAATTGTTGGGTTGCCCAACGTAGGAAAATCAACTTTGTTTAATGCGATCACAAAAGCAGGAGCAGAAGCAGCAAACTATCCCTTTGCAACGATCGACCCTAACGTAGGGATGGTAGAAGTACCTGACTGGCGTTTGCAACGCTTAACAGAACTTGTACATCCGAAAAAAACTGTTCCGACGACTTTTGAATTTACAGATATTGCTGGAATCGTAAAAGGCGCAAGTAAAGGAGAAGGTTTGGGAAATCAATTCTTAAGCCATATCCGCCAAGTAGACGCTATTTGTCACGTTGTTCGCTGTTTTGATGATGATAATATTACTCACGTAGAAGGACGTGTTGATCCACTAGAAGATATTGATACGATCAACTTGGAACTAGTGTTAGCAGACTTAGAATCTATCAACAAACGCTATACTCGTGTAGCAAAAGTTGCTAAAACCAAAGATAAAGATGCAGTGGCAGAACTAGCTGTACTGGATAAAATCAAACCTGTACTGGAAGAAGGAAAATCTGCCCGAACGATCGAATTTACTGAAGAAGAACAAAAAATCGTTAAATCACTATTTTTATTGACGACAAAACCAATTCTTTATGTAGCCAATGTCTCAGAAGATGACGTAGCAGATGCAGACGCGAATCATTATGTACAAGAAGTGCGCAACTTTGCTACAGAAGAAAATGCAGAAGTGATCGTGGTCAGTGCTCGTGCAGAAGAAGAAATCGCAGAATTAGATGAAGAAGACAAAGCGGAATTTTTAGAAGCTTTAGGAATCGAAGAATCAGGTTTGGATCAGTTGATCCGTGCTGCTTATGATTTGTTAGGCTTAGCTACTTACTTTACTGCTGGGGAACAAGAAGTACGTGCTTGGACATTCAAAAAAGGAATCAAAGCACCACAAGCAGCAGGAATCATCCATTCAGATTTCGAACGCGGATTTATCCGTGCAGAAACTGTCTCTTTTGAAGACTTGGATCATTACGGAAACATGCATGCAGCAAAAGAAGCTGGACGTGTTCGATTAGAAGGAAAAGAATATGTCGTACAAGACGGCGATGTAATGTTATTCCGCTTTAATGTGTAAAAGGGCTATCAAACTAGCTGTAGAATATGGTAGAATGTCTTTTGTGACGACCGTTGAGAAAAGGAACGGCTAAGGAGGACTATTAGATAATGGAACCAGAACAATTACGAGCAATCGTAAAAGAAAACAATAGTTTAGAAACAAAATTAACCAAAAGAAATCAACAGTACATTTTTGATTTGAAAAAATCTTTAGAAGCAGCGAATTTGTCTGAAGAAGAAAAAGTAAAAGCCCTTCATGACATTCTGCCTACTTTAGTTGCAGAACAAAAAGGCGGAAGAACAGCCCGTCAATTGTTTGGGACAGTCTCTGAAAGAACGGAAGCAATCATTAATAAGCCAGCAGAAGTAAAAAATTCATCCACCCCTTTATTGATGTGGTTAGATAATACGTTGCTGTTGCTTGGTCTATTAAGTATCATGATTGCGATTACCGGATTGTTTTCACGTGGAACAACGCCAGCTTATGGCTTTTCTACACTCGTTCTAGGTTCTGCAATCGGTGGCTGGGTCTTTTATATGATGTACAAATACATCTATCAATATGAATATCCCGGAGCAGATCGAAGCAAGAAACCAGGAATGGGTAAGACATTGCTTATCCTAGGTGGAACGACACTTCTTTGGGTCGTACTGTTTTCTGCGACAACACTATTGCCGCCAGTTATCAATCCAGTATTAGATCCAGTAGTAGTTATCATTATCGGGGCAGCTGCTTTAGCAATCCGTTACTACTTGAAGAAAAAATACGGGATTATTGGAAGTTTATCCGTCCCAAGAAGATAAACTAGCAAAAAGATCAGCTATTTTGCTAGATATCTAGGGGTAGTAAAGAACCTCATTTTGTTTATCCATAGTTAAATAATAGTAAGGGGCTGTGACAAAAGTCTTGTCACAGTCCTTTTTTACGATAAACGGTGTTCAATCAGCTGACCCTCGGTATTAGCTCAACAAACGGCAAAACATGAGGAACTATTTTTCCGTTTTTTTCTCTAATACTCAGGTCAAAACGCTGATTTCACAACCTCTTCCTTAAACGGTGTTCAAAAGTTTGCATCTGCGGTAATAAACCCAACCAATTCAAAAATATGAAAAACTATTTTTGATTGGCTGTTCTTATTACTTGATGCAGGACAGCTTTTTTACAATCTCTTTTAATACACACAGATGTAAACGCTTTATATTGGTATTCTATGAGAAAGCTAACTTGATTCCAAGTAGATCATTGACTTAAATGAAAAAATCAATTATTTTAATAGATAAACTAAATTAGAGGAGTGGTACTAAAAATGTCCAACTGGGAAACAAAGTTCACGAAAAAAGGATTTACTTTTGATGATGTCTTATTGATACCAGCAGAAAGTCACGTGTTACCAAACGAAGTGGATATGAGCGTACAATTAGCTAAAAATATTAAGTTGAATATTCCAATCATCAGTGCAAGTATGGATACTGTTACCGACAGCAAGATGGCCATTGCTATGGCAAGACAAGGCGGACTAGGTGTGATCCATAAAAACATGACAATCAGCCAGCAAGCGGATGAAGTAAGAAAAGTCAAACGTTCTGAAAGTGGCGTAATCATTGATCCGTTCTTCTTAACGCCACAGCATCTTGTAGCAGACGCAGAAGAATTGATGAGCAAATATCGTATCAGTGGTGTGCCAATCGTTGAAACACTTGAAAACAGAAAATTGGTAGGGATAATTACAAACCGCGACATGCGTTTTGTAACAGATTATCACATGCCGATTGCTGATGTGATGACAAAAGACAACTTAGTGACTGCCCCAGTAGGTACCTCTCTCAAAGATGCAGAAAAGATTTTGCAAAAACATAAAATCGAAAAATTACCAATCGTAGATAACGAAGGTCGTTTAAGCGGATTGATCACGATCAAAGACATCGAGAAAGTGATCGAATTTCCAAATGCAGCAAAAGATGAACATGGTCGATTGCTTGTAGCAGCAGCCGTTGGTGTAACAAGCGATACATTTGAGCGTGCGAATGCTTTATTAGAAGCAGGGGCAGATGCAATCATCATCGATACAGCTCATGGACATAGTGCAGGTGTGATCCGAAAAATTCAAGAAATCCGTTCAACTTTTGCAGATGCAACATTGATTGCAGGAAACGTTGCGACGGCTGAAGCGACAAAAGCTTTATATGATGCAGGTGTAGATGTCGTAAAAGTTGGTATCGGACCAGGATCGATTTGTACGACACGTGTGGTAGCCGGTGTAGGTGTACCTCAGCTCACAGCTATTTATGATGCAGCATCAGTTGCTCGTCAATATGGCAAAGCGATTATTGCAGACGGAGGGATCAAGTATTCTGGTGACATCGTCAAAGCATTAGCTGCCGGCGGACATGCAGTGATGCTAGGAAGTATGTTGGCAGGGACAGATGAATCACCAGGTGAATTCGAAATCTTCCAAGGACGTCGATTCAAAACATACCGAGGTATGGGCTCATTAGGCGCGATGGAAAAAGGTTCAAAAGACCGTTACTTCCAAGGTAGTGTCAATGAAGCAAATAAATTAGTACCAGAAGGAATCGAAGGTCGGGTTGCTTATAAAGGAAGTGTTGCAGATATTATTTTCCAAATGATCGGCGGTTTGCGTTCAGGAATGGGTTATGTTGGGGCAGCGAATCTACAGCAATTACGTGATGAAGCGCAATTTATCCAAATGAGCGGCAGTGGATTAAAAGAATCACACCCTCATGATGTACAAATCACAAAAGAAGCACCAAACTATTCAGTTGAATCTTAAAAACATTAAAGAGCGTGGGACAAAAGTAAAGAACACTTTTGTCTCACGCTCTAAACACGTATAAACGGCGGAAGTAGAAGCAACTCCTTCGGAAATAAGAAGAAATTCAAAAAAATTTGAAAAGCAATTTTCGTGAATTTCTTCTTATTTCTTGGAGTTAAACGCTTCTGTCCCAGCCTCTTTTTGAATAAACAGTGTTCCCTTGCCACCTCCGAATCACAAGTACAACATTCATAAAATATGAAGAGCTGTTTTTTGAATTTGTTCCTTGTAACTCGGAGCTGGGGGGGAGGCTTACGACCTCTCCACTAAACGGTGTTCAATCAGCTGACCCTCGGTATTAGTTCAACAAACGGTAAAATATGAGGGACTATTTTTCCATTTTTTTCTCTAATACTCAGGCCAGGACGCTGATTTCACAACCTCTCGATAAATGGTGTTCAATCAACTAACCCTCGGTATTAGCTCAAAAAACGGTAAAATATGAGGAGCTATTTTTTCATTTTTTTCTCTAATACTCAGGTTAATTCGCTGATTTCACAACCTCTCGATAAATGGTGTTCAAAAGCCAGTTTCTCGGTATTAAGTCCAATTTATGCAAAAATGTGGAAAGCCATTTTCACAAAATTTTTCTTAATACTCGAAACTAAGCGGCTTTTTCACAGCCTCTTTATTTAATAACTTTCAGGTTCCCCATATAAGGAACGAGCGCTTCTGGAACTGTGACAGAACCATCTTCATTTTGGTAATTTTCCAAAATGGCAGCTACTGTACGGCCAACTGCAAGTCCTGAACCATTCAGAGTATGAGCATAGTGGATTTTTCCATCATTATCGCGATAACGGATCATTGCGCGGCGTGCTTGGAAATCTTCACAGTTAGAACAAGAACTGATTTCACGATAAGTATCTTGTGCAGGTATCCATACTTCTAAGTCATAAGTTTTAGCTGCAGAAAAGCCCATGTCTCCAGTTGATAAGGCCATCACACGATAAGGCAAATGCAATTTTTTCAAGATATCTTCTGCATCAGCTGTCATTTTTTCCAATTCTTCGTAAGAATGCTCTGCATCCGAAAATTTGACCATTTCTACTTTATTGAATTGGTGAAGACGAATCAGTCCTCGTGTATCCCGACCAGCACTTCCGGCTTCAGAACGAAAAGCAGGGCTTAGTGCAGTGAAATAAATAGGTAAATCTGCACCATCTAAAATTTCATTATTATAATAGTTAGTTAATGGTACTTCAGCTGTTGGGATTAACGTTAGATCAGTATTCTCCAATTGGAAAACATCTTCTTTGAATTTTGGAAATTGTCCCGTACCAAACATCGCTTTACTGTTGACGATATAAGGAGTGATCATTTCAGTATAGCCGTGTTCGTAAATATGCTGATCAAGCATGAAGTTGTAGACTGCACGTTCTAATCGAGCACCTAATCCTTTGTAATAGACAAAACGGCTACCGGCTACTTTTGCGCCACGTTCAAAATCTAAAATATCAAGATTTTCTGCAATTTCCCAGTGTGGTTTTGGTTCAAAAGCAAATGTACGTGGTTCGCTCCAACGACGGATTTCTACATTGTCCTCTTCATCTGTTCCAACTGGCACAGAATCATGGGGAAGGTTTGGCAAAGTAGTTGCAATTTGTTTCAACTTTTCATCCACTTCAGCAATTTCAGTATCCAATGCTTTGATGTTGCCACCGACTTCTTTCATTTCAGCGATTTTAGCAGAAGCATCTTCTTTTGCACGCTTCAATTGGGCGATCTCAGCAGAAACATCATTTCGATATTTTTTTAATTCTTCACTTTTGACTAGTAGCTTACGACGATTTTCATCTAGTTCCATGAATTCAGCTAATGTTTCTTTTTTTACGCCCCGAGTCATCAATTTTTCTTGTACTTCTTCAATATTTTGTCGCATCATTTTTACATCTAACATATGATTTCCTCCTTTTTGAAAATAAAAAAAGACTGATCCATCCCATTATTCTTGGGACGAATCAGTCTGAAATTCGCGGTACCACCCAAGTTCAGCGTCAGCTGCACTTGTTGAACACATAACGGCTGTTGAACCGACCTTTCTTATTTCGAAAGGGCACGTAAACGAACTGGAACTTCCAAATTATCCTTTGCTGATTTACACCTGCCATCAGCTCTCTGAAAAAGAATAAAGTGTACTGGGTTCTGTGTTTTTCATTTATTCTAATAATTGTAATAAGAATAGCGAATATTTCAGCTTTCGTCAATAACTTCCTGTGTATCAATAGGTAATTTTTCATTTTTCTTGATTGGAAGGTGCATGATGAAAGAAGTCCATTGCTTATCTGATTTTGCATAAATGTATCCGCCGTGCAAAGCCACAATGCTTTGAGCGATTGCTAAACCAAGTCCAGTTCCTCCAGTTGCTTGTGAACGAGATTCTTCTACACGATAAAAACGGTCGAATAGATTATCGATTGCCTGTTGTGGGATCATTGCTCCATTATTTTTGACTGTTGCAACAACTTCTGAACCGATACGTTCTACTTCGATTACGATCTTCGTTGCTCCTTTTCCGTATTTCAACGCATTCGTCAAAAGATTATTGAAGACACGTACAAGTTTTTCGGTATCGCCATCCATGATAAGGGAGTCTACTTTTGATTGAACAAGTATTTGGATATTTTTTTTAGAAGCTTCCAACTCAAAATCAGCTGCTAACTGTTCGATCAACTGGATCATGTCAAAGGCAGAAAAATTCACCGGGACAGCAGGCTGGCGTACCTTAGTGTATTCAAATAAGTCGTCCACTAAAGATTTCATCTGCTTTGCTTTGATATAAGCAGTATGCGTATACTTTAAAAGATCTTCTTCTGAGTGATACTGGCCATCTTCTATCAGTCCTAGGTATCCAATGATGGACGTGAGTGGGGTACGGATATCATGACTGACATTCGTGATCAATTCATCTTTTGATTTTTCGATTTTACGTTCGTCTTCAATCGCTGCTACGGTACTATCCACCAATCCATTGATACTTGTTACCACTCGGCTTAAGTCACCACTCAGTTCAAAAGGGATACGATGATCATAATTTCCGTTTGCGATGTAGTGAAGTTCGCTGATGATATGCCGCAATTGCATTTGGCGATATCTTCGAATCAAGCGCCAATACAAAACACCAATATCTAATAGGAAGAAAAAGGGAATAATAAAATTCCGGCCGTTCCAGAACAAATCAGTGTTCAATCGTTCTGCAAAAATATTCTTTGAATCCCAAATCGCATTCGTCAAAGAAGGTGAACTGTTGATCACCGAACTGATAACAACCAGAATAGAAACATTTAATAGAAGCAAAAGGATAATCGTGATGATTCCTTCCGCTAACAATTCGCTGATTTCTTTTGAAGTCAAATTGATCCGACGGCGTTTTTCAGTTGCTCGTTTACTATCTTGCGTCAATTTTATAGCCCACTCCCCAAACGGTTTGAATGACTTTTTCACCACCAGTTGCTTCTTCAATCTTATCTCTTAAATGACTAACGTGAACCATGACAGTTTTAGCAGAGACAATACTTTCTTGTTTCCAAACACGCTCAAAAATTTCATCCGCGCTAAATACTCGATTAGGATGACTAGCAAGCAAGTAGAGGATACCGAATTCCAAAGCTGTTAACTGGATTTCTTTCCCATCGATTGTTTTAACTTCATGAGAGTCTTTATTGATGATTAATGCATTTACTTCTAATACATCAGGCTGATCTGGGGCAATCTGCATTTTTGTACGCCGTAATAAAGACTTTACTCTAGCCATTACTTCTAACGGATTAAATGGCTTGGTCACATAATCATCTGCACCAGCGACCAGTCCTTTGATCTTATCCATATCAGTAGTTTTTGCTGTCAGCATAATGATTGGTATTTGGGATTCTTTTCGTAGCTCTTTCACTACTTGCATCCCATCCATCTCAGGCATCATGATATCCAAGATAAGTAATTCAATATCGGGAATTGTTCTAATCTTAGATAATGCTTCCTTCCCGTCATAAGCCTTTACTGCTTCATACCCCTCATTGTGAACATAGATACTTAATAATTCAACGATTTCTTTATCATCGTCAGCAATCAAAATTTTCATAAATAAATCCTCCAGAGTCATATTGTTACTATTATTCTAGCAAAAAAAAGCAGAAATAGATAAAAGCAGCACTTTGTTAAGGAAAATTTTAGAAGGTGAGACATCTAGTTGGTGTGAATAAGACAAGAACATGAACATTAAACTGAAAACAAAAGGATTTTACGTCTCACGGAGTTATAAAGACGAACGAAAAAGGACCAGAACTAACCAATGATCATATAAGCTAGAAATGTTGATAAATAAGCATTTTCTTATTGACTTTCACATGTGATGTTGATATATTATTATTTGTTCAAAAGAACACCAATAACTTATTAAATAATAAAAAATAAGTTGTTGACATGTTGGAAATGACATGATAAGATAACTGAGTCGTTAAAAAAGAACCACTTGTGAAGCTTGATTCTATCGAAAAAACTTCAAAAAAGTTCTTGACAAATAACAAACGATAAGTTATGATAAATGAGTTGCTGAAAGATTTCGAAAAACGAAATCGAAAAAAACTTTTAAAAAAGAGTTGACAATCGCTTGTCTCTCTGATATGATATAAAAGTTGCTACGGCAGCCAAAAATGAATCGGGAAACACTCCCGATGAAGTAGACCTTTGAAAACTGAACAAAGTAAGACAAACCAAATGTGTAGGGCGTCTTGATTCAATTCAAGACAACAAACATTTTTAACAAGCAAGCAA